>JAYVHC010000125.1:0-1897 GCA_043771575.1 Planctomycetia bacterium | reverse complement strand
GGGGCCGATCTCGCGGCCGAAAAAGCTCGGCAGGAGCCTCGCTCTCCCGACCGGTGTTTTCATTAGTCAAGACGCCAATAAAGATGTTTAGAGCGGTGGAGCGACGCTCCTGCGGAGCTTTATCGGGCCGCCGCGGGACGTTCACAAGACGAGTGCGAACATGAATTGCTGCGCGATTAATACCGTTCCTTTCCTGACAAACCAGCTACAATCTACGCGGCGCGATCCCGCGTAAACGGATCGTCGTCAATTCATTTCCGAGTCAATCGCCATGTTGAGGTAACCAATGATCAAACCTAACGCTCTAATTAACTTTGCATGTCTTGCTGCATTGTGCGTTTCCTCTCACCGCTGCTTCGCACAAGATGCGATCGCGATAACACCCGATGTCGTTTACGGACACAAGGACGGAATGGCACTTACATTTGATGTGTTCCAACCGAAGGCAAACGCCAAAGGGATTGGTTTGTTGTTTATGGTCAGCGGTGGTTGGGTTTCGCAGTGGACAGAACCAACCAAGCTCCAGCCAATGGTTCAGCCGCTACTCGATGCAGGCTACACTGTGTTTGCCGTCCGGCACGGTAGCAGTCCACGTTACCTCATTCCGGAAATCGCCGTTGATGTCCGCAGCGCATTGAAGTTCATTTATGCGCATGCGGCGGATTACAAAGTTGATCCCGCTAAACTGGGCGTCTTTGGTTTTAGTGCAGGAGGTCACCTGTCGTTGGTGCTAGGGACAATGACCAATGACCAAAAAGCAGCCGACGCCCCGCACGTGGCAGCCGTGGTTGCTGTCTTTCCTCCCACGGATCTCGCTCCCTACGTCGACCCGAAGAGTCCGTTGCGCGAGCAGTTTCCGGCGTTGAAGTTCGACCCAGCCAGAGCCAGTGACTATTCACCGCTGATGCATGTCACGGCCGATGACGCACCGACGCTGTTGGTTCACGGCGACAAAGATGAACTTGTTCCGATCTGGCACAGTCAAAAAATCGCCGCAGCATTCGCGGAAGCCAAAGTGCCTGCCGAGTTGATCACGATCGAAGGGGCGGCGCACGGTTTCAACGCGGAAGGGAATAAGCGAATGGTGAAGGGGATGGTCGAGTGGTTCGATAAGAACTTGGCGGCTGCTAAGTAATCTTGTGGCTTTTCCGTAAAATTGATCGTAGAGTGGCCACGTTGAGATAATGGAGTGTAGCGGATAAGCTTAAAAAAGCTCTCCCGCAAATTTTACATGTCCCACGCCCGCTTAGACAGGAACTCGCATGGCCGCAGTAAAGGGAAGACGATCGACGGAGATTTCGATTGGGCAATACTTAATCAATCGCCTCCAGGATTACGGAATTAAGGATCTATTTGGTATCCCAGGCGACTATGTGCTATCGTTCTACAGCATGCTGGAGGAGAGTCCGATCAATGTGGTGGGTTGTACGCGCGAGGACTGTGCCGGGTTTGCCGCGGACGCTTATGCGCGGATCAATGGCATGGGAGCGGTGTGTGTCACCTACTGCGTCGGTGGGCTGAGTGTGTGCAATAGTATCGCGGGTGCTTTTGCTGAAAAGTCGCCAGTCGTCGTAATCAGCGGCGCGCCCGGGTTGAATGAGCGTGTCAACAATCCACTGCTGCATCACAAGGTGCGCGAGTTTCGGACACAGTTGGAGGTGTTTGAAAAGATCTGCATCGCAGCGACGGAGTTGATCGATCCTGTCACAGCCTTCGCGGAAATTGAACGGGTGCTGGATGCCGCTTTCCGATTCAAGCGGCCAGTGTACATCGAGATACCTCGGGATATGGTCCATGTGGTGCCGCCTAGCGCCCAAGGCTTTCGCCGACCCGAAATCACTGTGGACGAGCACGCTTTGAAGGAAGCGATTCATGAAGCATATCACAAGCTGAGCAA
>JAYVHC010000124.1:0-2384 GCA_043771575.1 Planctomycetia bacterium | reverse complement strand
GGGGCCGATCTCGCGGCCGAAAAAGCTCGGCAGGAGCCTCGCTCTCCCGACCGGTGTTTTCATTAGTCAAGACGCCAATAAAGATGTTTAGAGCGGTGGCGTCGCTCTCCCGATTATTGCAATTCACATGGCAAAGATGTTTATTGCGGTGGCCTCCTCGGCTCGAGAAAGGTTTCGCCATAAGGCCGATAGCTGATGCAATCGGGAATGACCTATCGCCCCTCGGGCTGTCAGCTTGTGTGCCTCCCCACTAAGATTGATTAGTCGCCGATGCAATTTGTTCGAAGGCTTGACGCATATTTGATTTCATCAATGGCGTCCACCACGTGGCCACGTCGCGCAGTTGTTGATGGAGTTTTGCGTCTTCGCTTTCGATCAACAATTTGAGATCGCACATCCTGCTAATGCGATTTCGTTTTGTATCCCATTCGCGAAATGTCTTACGGGCAATGACATGATCCTGGATCTGCCCCAATCGCTCTTGGAGTCGTTCCACCAACGCATACGCTCGTTCAAGCTGACTGAAGTCGAAAGCCGGTGCGAGCAGTTCCATACTATAGCGCAGTTGTTTGCTCTGGATTCGGAAGCGATGGAGTGCTTCGAGATCTTCTGTGTCGAAATCGGTTGATTGATCGAACTGTTCGACCAGTTGCGACCAACGTGTCTTCATCCAAATTCCCACGGGGCCGTTGGGTGTATCTGATTCCTTGGTTTTCTTTAGTAGTTTTTCAATTTGATTTAAAAACCGGTCGCCGCCCCGCAGCCAAAGGTAAAGTCTCGTAAGGCGAAGCTGCAATCTTAATCGTCGTCGATGGAGTGCTTTTACCAGTTTCTTGCCATTGTTATGCTCAACTTGCCTGTAACGTTTAGCGAGCACATCCAGATCGCGAACGGTTCCGGCCACCCGTTGGATTTTTCTCAGTGAACGGTGCAACAACTTGGTGGGCTTGGTCGGCAGCAATTTAGCATAGAGATCAAGCACCGCCGATACTCGCCGTGTGGCGACTCTCAACTGGTGAATGTCTTCATGGCTTTCAACCTCCGAAATAGCGGCGCGAGGAAAGAAATGTTGCAAAGTTGCGATTCGATTGCGCAAGGAATAACATACAGCATCTTGCACTGATTCTTGCGGACTGATCGCTTGAACCCATTTGTCTAGTATCTGATGCTGTGCGTGAATCTTCATTTGCCTAAATGCCTCATGATGCTCGCTGCTTGGTTATCGACCGGTATGCGGTCGACGAACAATCCACACCGAGCAACCAGCATGGCTGAGTACGAATCGCGATACGCTGCCCAGAAAGAACCTGCCCAGCAGACCTCGCCCAGTATCGCCCATCACGACCAAGTCACAGCGTCGTTCTTCAAGAAAGCGAACGATGCAGTCGCCAATATGATAGGCTTCGCGCACAACGGCATGGACATGCGATGACTTCGCACGCAGCTTCGTCGCGGCCGTCGCGTTGTCACGTTTCACGGCTTCAAGAGTTTCCGAAAAATCAAATGGAATGGGTACATCAACGATGTTTACGGTCGAGACTGCAGTGAAAACGTCAATCCACGCGTGTTCACGCCATTCAAATTTACAAAACTGGTCGATTGCGGCTTGAGATTGATTGGAGCCGTCGAAGCTGATCGCGATTCGCAAATCACGTTTATGCATGCCGCGCAAGCCAGTCGGACGCACTACGAGAACTGAGCAGGGTGCGTGCGTAACGACAAAATCCGAGTTGCTGCCTAACAGCAAGCGGCTGAGGGGCGATTGGCCGCGAGCACCCATGACCACCAATTCACTTTGTCTAGCTTGTGCCTCAGTGACGATCGTTTGAGCAACGTGGCCCTCTGCGATTACATGCGAAAGCGTTGCGTTTGCGCCCTCAAACATGTCTTGAATCTTTGCATAAACTTCAGCGAACTTCTTCTTAGCTGCTTCGTGGCTGGTTTCCAACCAATTGGTCGCACCAGAGGTCTCATAGAAATCTGGACGGTACAATACGTTGAGTACCGTCAGTTCGAGCGGCTCGTTATGTGAGAGGTGTGATAAAAACCACGCAGCCTCTTCCGCACTCAGCGACCCGTCTGTAGCGAGTAAAACTCTCATTTTCGTGGCTCCTTTGAGTCATGGACATTCACTGTAAGCCGTCATTCAGTTTCGGGTCTGTTACCCATTGCTCAATTCTTTTCGGCTGAGTTGTTCTGCAACTGAGGGGCTGACTCGTCGGCTGTGGGTTGCAGCAAAAGATTAATGTTGGACAACAGGAGATTAAAATCGACGGGCTTGCAATGAAATTGATTGCACCCGGCGGCCTTCGCTCGGGCGCGATCACCTTCCAACGAATAGGCCGTTAAGGCGATGATGGGCAGCGTAGCGAAGGCCTCGTTCG
>JAYVHC010000123.1:0-7463 GCA_043771575.1 Planctomycetia bacterium | reverse complement strand
CAATTCAGTTTTCCTTGAAAATTTTACTTAACGGCGTTGGGAGAAGGGGAGACCGTTCTTCGAGGCTTCGCATTGACGTAGATCAGCGGACCAGAGCGTATGCGGCAGTGTGAAGACAATGTGAAAATACTCGCAGTCAAGGCTCCAGTCGATCATCCCTTCGCGCCATTCATCGCGTCGCTCGTATCCGCACGTTGGACAGTGGCGGTTAGCGGCTTGTGTAGCTGGGTTTGTAAAATCCCAGACGAACCCCCCAGACGACGATAACGCATCCGGTTTCTCACGAAACCAGCTACGCGCATGACGTAAGACTTCCCCAGATACCCAGTGCGACACGAGGTGAGAGCATTCATCACCGTGCCAATGTCCGCCATCCGCTCGTCGTTGTAACCTTGCTGATCGAGCGTAGCCAGCCAACGATCCTGCCGCAGGATGTCGTTAACGTGGAAGCGGTTCGTCTTGGGTTGAGATAAGATTGAAGTACCAATGAATATGAAACTTAGTTACCGGAGAATACCCGCTACTCCCCTTCGCTCCGGTATTCTGGGGAGAGCGACGGTGTTAGTTGAGGGCAATAGCTGTTTCAAGAAATTGCAATTTTTTGTCCGATTTGGCTGCGCTGACGGAACTGCACAGGAGCGTTGGGGCCAGCCCCAAACCCCGGGATTTTCTTAGGCATGGCTCGGAAACTCATCGTAGGCGTACTCCTTTGTGGTCTAATGTAAAGACGTAGTGAAACGGATCGAGGCTCTGTGGGGACACAACCTCGTGAGGGATAACTGCGTCGATGGGAAGTCATCGCGAGCGTTTCTGAACGAGCATAGCAGAGTGCGCCATTGACGACTTATCGGAGACGCCGCATTCCTGAAGTCATGGTCGAAGTCGCTCACGTGCCGTGGATCCCCGCTAGAGATAAGCCGGTTCAGTAAAGCGAGGAATCTGGCGGATGCGGACTTGCGGATCGACTTCTTGGAGCGCACCCTGGGAGCGCTGTTGCCATCTCCACGCTCAAAGTCTGGTCATGCTCTGTGTACTCAACTGCAGACGGTGGGAATTCTAAAAGACAGCGGCCACAACTTCGAGACCTGCGGCTAACGCCGACGGCTCACAATAACTGCGGTCGCTGGCGCTGACGCGCGAGGCACACGTCAACAGGCATGCTCAACCATTACAACTCGGTTGACTTGCTGAGAAATGAGGGGACCACACTTCGAACTACTTGCGATTTAAAATGCGGTTCAAATCTTCCTCAGTCACTGATGAGATCGTCAAGTCGTTGAAAATAGCTCGAAGCTGTTTGTCAGTGTTGCGATACCAAAAAACAATGGCTCGCTGTTCATCTAGCGACCGGCCGCCGCCGCAGTAGTCGTAATCATCCTTTGACATTCCGGTTAGGTAAGGCAGCAACGTTCCCAGTCGAGTGCTAACCAAAGTCATCTTTTCCTTCGAGAACCCGCTTTCAGATAGTAGAACCGCCCATTCGCCCCAGTCGGCAATGCTCTTCGGAAATTTACCGCCGCTTGCCTCGGTATAGCCCTTCAGTGCGACGATAAGACTTTCTTCGAATGGTAGCAACTCCGGCGACTGTGTGGTGGCTGTTCCTTCATAGCCTTTGGGAACATCAAAGCTAAACAGCGTTGGATCGAGTGATAGATTGAACTCAAAGTCCGTCATCACCGACTTGGTGACTGCGGAACCTTTGGGCATACCAGCAAACTCGACTTGAACTAAATTAGTAGTTTTGGAATCAACCCAGATCGAATAAACGGCCTGGGCCAGTTTCACTTCGAAGCCCAAGCAGCTCCGACCATCGATTTCCTTAGTGCCAAGTTGCTTGTCGGGGCTCTTGCCATAGGACTTTAACTGTTCCAGCCACTTAATCTGCCTTTGGGAGTCATTCTGAGAATCGACAATTCGCTGATGCACCGTCGCGGTCTTGTTTGATTCCATCAACGACAGTCGAACTTGTCCAGATGAGTCATGAATTACAACTTGGTCGAGCATGGAGCGGCGTTCACGTCCATCGTCAGCGACCAGTACTTCCACCTCAATGGGAGCTTCCTGCACATTGGTGTAAACGAGCTCTTTGTAACGAAATGCACCGGCGGACTTTAATCGTTCAATCGCCTGTGCAAAGGCACTGGGAGTCGATGGCAACATCATGCTTGCGCCGATGATTACCAGAATGCTGGCCGCTACTGTCGCCAGCTGAATCCATCGCCGATGGGAAAATAGGGTTCTTGATGACGAGCGGACACTCTCGCTCGGTTTGCTGCCGAGCGTAAACGCTTGAGATTTTACACGCTCGACCGCATCGGCATTGATCGGCTGGGAGAGAACGGCCCAGACGGCGGCCTCTAGTTGCGGTTCCAAATCGTCATTAGTCACAGTAGCGGGTGAGATTTTGTCGTTCATAGTTAATGTGCTCCATTCATGGCTTTGAGTTGTTCTTGCAGGCGTTGGCGGGCCTTATACAGGGCGGTCGAAACCGCCTCGGGTGATATGGTCAAAATCGCCGCCACTTCGTTCCGATCCAATTGCTCAAAATGGCTCAGCGAGAAAACTGCTGCTTGCTGTTCTGGTAATTGAGCTGCCGCGTTGCGCAGCCAAGCCGCCAGTTCGGCTCCCACGGCATGGTCATGTGGTTCCAAACTCGTAACGTAACCGTCTTCTTCGATTGGGAATGTCTTGCGTCGGCGACGCAGTAGGTCGATGGCTCTGGTTGTCGCGAGGCGAGCGAAAAGCCCCGACCAACTCAGAATGGGGCCCGTCTCCTGAACGCGTTTGGCTTCGATGAAGACAATCTGCGAAACATCTTCAGCATCGTGTTCCGAACCGAGGATGCGGTAAGCGATACGAAACACACGCTCTGCGTGGCGCTCGACAATCATTGGCCAATCGGGTGGATGTTCTTCGGGCATGGCAGCTCCTTGTGTTGACGATCTTAATCCGACTATAAAGAAGTCGAACCAAGGGGCTTTGCATGACCGAGAAATTGCAGATTTAATCAATTCATCGTCGATCCAATTTCAATTTCGAAAATGGGTCGATCAGCTGATACAGGGATCGAACCCGAACCGACGCCGCTCCAACGCAGGTTGGCAGAACTGGGCAAAGTCTTAATCGTTGTGTGTTTGGTCATCGTTGCCATTATTTTCACGCTACAAATGATTCGCGGTGGCGGGCTGCTGGAGACGCTGTCGATCTCGGTCAGTCTCGCGGTAGCTGCCGTGCCTGAAGGTCTCCCAGCCGTGGTGACTTTGACGCTCGCATTAGGACTGCAGCGGATGGTCCAGCACAATGCATTTAGCGCGGCTTGCGGGGTCTGTAGGGTGGGTTGAGGAACGAAACCCACCCTGAACGCTTCGATAATGCGGGCAGATCGTGGATTGTTAGTTGGTGGGTCTCGTGTCCCGACTCACCCTACGATGTGCGCAATGCTAGCCTCAGCCTATTCCAAGTGTGATCTGCCTTGACCGGCTGGCTAGTAAAAAGTACTGTTCGGCACATCTATTTCTGGTCAAGTCACTTAGCAGGGAAGCTAGGATGCAAACCCATTCTAAGTTCGTAGCACGTCGGCAAATCATCCAATTGCCTTGCTCGATGCTGATTTTAGCGAGCGTAGGGTGCATGGCTCCCTGGTTGAACAAGCCCGATCCTCATTCGCCGGAAGCCAAGCAAGCGCGACGCGAAGAAATCAAGAAAACTCTGAAATCCGATGAACGTCCTCGCTTGATATCAGACATCGCCACCTCGCGATTGGTAACCCTTAGCCGCATCGAGAACCTGGGATTAGTAACACAGTTGCCCGGCACAGGAGGCGTTGTGAATGCGAGTGATCAACGTGAAAAGATGCTCGACGTTATGCGACGCCATAACGTGGCGCAGCCCAACAAGGTGTTGGACGGTAACGACACAGCCATGGTGGTTGTTTTTGTGGACCTTCCGCCGGCCGCTCGAAAAGATACTTTGCACAACGTTGGAGTCATCAAGTCGAATCATGCCGAAGCCACCAGTCTACGAGCGGGTTGGCTGATGCGCACCGAGCTCAGTGCAAAGAGTGTCCTCGAAGGTAAACTGCGTCAAGGCTTTGACTTCGCGGCAGCGGAGGGCCCCATTGTGACTGAGGCCCAATGGACCGGCAAAACAGATCCGAGCGCGAGTCTGAATGGGATGATTATTGGCGGAGCCAAGCTGTTCAAAGAGCGCCCACTGGGAATTGCCTTCACCGAAGAGTTTGCCGACGCCGTCACACAAGCGGCCGTGCTGCCAGCAATCAACGATCGATTCACGGTGTTCGATGGCCAAAAGAAAGATGGCATCGCGACGCCGATGAAAGACAGTTATGTCGAATTGAAAATCCCCCAGCGATACGAAAAGGATCCGTTTCATTTCGTCAACGTTGTCTTAAGCCTTGGCTTCGCCGAATCTGCGGCACATCGTTCGGAGCGAATGGAGTTATGCAAGCAGCAGTTACTTGAACCGACCACGGTCCGCAATGCGGCTTGGCAATTAGAAGCGATCGGCAAAGAAGCAATTCCCATTCTGGTCGAAGTGCTAACCCATCCCGATCCTGAGGTGCGATTCTACGCAGCCCATGCGCTCGCCTACCTAAATGACACACGCTGCGTTCCCGTTCTGAAGAACCTCGCTCCGCAGCAGTCGGCTTTTCGAGCGATGTGTCTAACAGCACTGGCAACCGTCGATCACCATGAGGCCGACAGTGCTCTGCTCGAATTGCTGCACGCTGCTGACGCGGAAACCCGTTATGGCGCGATGCTGGCATTACGCAGCCGAGATTCTGACAATCTACTAGTTACGGGTATTCCAGTTGGCAAAATAGGTTCGATCCTGCACATCCCCAGCGACGCTCCGCCGTTGGTCGCCATCAGTCTGGAGCACCATCCAGAGATGGTAATCTTTGGCGAAACGTCAGTACTTACTTTACCTTCCTATATGTACATTAATCCAAGAATCGTGCTGAAACGCGACACCCTCGGTGTAATTTCGATTAGCCACTTCGCACCCAATGAAGAGGACCGCGTCGCGCAGTGCAAGCCGGATTTGCCGAGTCTTTTGGTGGCTATTTCGAGCGTCGGTGGAACGTACGGCGATTGGGTTAGCTTCGTGCGCGAGTGCGGCGAAAATGGCTACATGACAGAGACCGTCGCGATGAATCCCGTTCCCTCAGCCGGGCGAGTTTTCGATCGAATCACTAAGCAATCCGTGGCTTTGCGAGCCGAACCCGGGGAGGCCCTGCCTGAATCGACCTACCATGCTTCCAAAAAAACCGACGATGAAAAGAAAGTTGCCTCTTGGTACAACCCATTTACATGGCTGAACTAGTTGCAGAGTCCATTATCAGGCTAAAGGATTGGGTGACACGTCCCTGTCGTTTCATAAGGGGCTGACCCTTTGGAAAATCATCGTTATCACAACAATATTGGACAGTTTGGAGAGGATCAGCCCCCTTTTCAATCTGAACCTAGCATCTACGTTTCAAAAGTTTTCCCGTCATGCTCACAGCTCTTGAACTCGCTGGATTCAAAAGCTTCGCGGACAAAACGCGATTCGACTTTCCAGATGGCATTACGGTCATTGTTGGTCCCAACGGTTCCGGAAAATCCAACGTAGTTGACGCGATCAAATGGGTCCTCGGTGCTCAAAGCGCCAAGAGCTTGCGCGGGAACGATATGATCGACGTGATCTTCAAAGGTTCCTCGTCCAGCGGTCGAAAACCGGGAAATAGCGCTGAAGCTACATTGGTTTTCGATAATTCTGGCAAACAACTTTCAATCGACGCCAACGAAGTTCAAGTCACTCGTCGAGTCTTCCGCAGTGGCGAGGGGGAGTATCTCATCAATGGCCAAGCCTGCCGTCTCAAAGACATCAAAGACTTGTTTCGTGGCACGGGTGTGGGGGTTGACGCCTACAGTTTGATTGAACAGGGAAAAGTGGATCGCATGCTGCAAGCGTCGCCGAAAGACCGACGCGTGATCTTCGAAGAGGCGGCTGGCATTAGTCGATTCAAGTCGAAGAAGACGGAAGCACTGCGAAGACTCCAACGGGTCGATCAAAATCTGGTGCGCTTGCGTGATATCGTCGACGAAGTTGGCGGTCGTCTCAATGCCCTGAAGAATCAAGCGAACAAAGCCCAGCGTTACCGCGAAATGACCCAACGACTACATGAACTCCGTTTGCAGTTGGGTTGGACGGAGTACGTCGATCTGGACGAGAAATGCCAAGCAACAGAAACGCAGCTTGTTGAATTGCAAAAGGAGCTCGCAGCCCGACAAGCTGAACTGTTGGTCGCTCAAGAGAACGCTCAAAAAGCTGAATTTGCACTGCATCGAGTAGCCGAGGACTGTCAACGCGTCGAGACAACGCTTCAGGACGCTTTGCAACGGATCGCGGTCGGCAAGAACCAACAACAGTCGCTCTGTCAGCGCATCGACGAAACGACTGCTGAACTCGTGCGTCAACAAACTCGACTAACTTCTCTCCGCTGTCGCGCGGGGGTTCTGCAGTCAGAGGTCGAAGCGGTTGCATTCGAAGTCTCCCAGGCTCAGACGCTGGCTGACGAAGCCGAGCAACGCGTTGATAAGGCCACCTTACGTTGCAATCAGTTGCGAGAGGAACTTGAAACACGCGCTCAGCGTCACCACTCACTTCGCAAAAGTCACGTCGCATTGCTTCATCAGGCGTCTACGAAAGCCGCCGAAGCTGCGCAGCAAGAGAACACTCTGGCTGAGCTGGTTCAGCAAATCGCGCTGACGGAGACTTCGTTGTTGGCCAATCAGAGCTCAGAGCACGCAGCCCGCAAGACGGCTGAGTTTGCGGCCGCCCGATTGAAACAAATTCACGAAGAAGCGAAAAACGCCAGCTACAATTTGTTGGTGACTCGTTCGCAGCTGGAAGACTATCGCGCACAAATGTCGGCGAAGCAAGAAGAAGCGGCTGGACTCTTAGGCCGTCTTGAAGGTGCCGCCGAACGCTTGCAGATCCTGGATCAATTGCAACAGCATCTCGATGGCGTCGATGCAGGTGCGAGACAATTAGTGGAGATCGTTCGCGCGCGGACCGAACCGGCGTTTAAGACTATGCTGGGACTGGTGGCTGAATTGCTGGATGTCGATGCGTCGCTAGCGCCTTTGATTGATACCGCGCTTGGTCAGTCCTCGCACGCGCTGGTGCTCACCGATGGGCAGCTCGTGCAATTGATTCGAGGCGGTGAGATTGATGTCAAAGGTCGCCTGAGCTTGATTCGACTCGATCGACTGACAGCCCGGCGGTTTGGGGAAAAAATTCAGCTTGACGGTGTACGCGGCGTAATCGGTCGTGCGGACCGACTAGTGCGGTGCGATGAAATGACGGCACCGCTGTTTCGCCATTTGCTGGGGACGACATGGTTGGTTGATACGCTTGATACAGCTCTCGATCTCGGCCACTTCCGCGGCGCAGGC
>JAYVHC010000122.1:0-2752 GCA_043771575.1 Planctomycetia bacterium | reverse complement strand
AACTGCATGACGGCGAATTCGATGCGATCGTTTTGGCGGTAGCTGGACTGACGCGCTTGGGTTTGGCAGAACACATCACACAGCGCTTACCTCAGGACCGCGTGTTACCCGCAATCGGCCAAGGAGCCTTGGGTTTAGAGTGCCGCGAATCGGATCACCAGGCGCGGGTTGCGCTCTGTACATTGAACGATCCGCCAAGCATGGCAGCGGTATTGGCCGAACGCAGCTTACTTGCCAACTTGCTGGGCGGTTGCTTGGCACCGGTGGCCGCGCACGGAACAGTCGTCGATAACGATTTGACGTTGCGAGCCCGTGTGCTTTCGTTCGATGGCCAGCAGCAGATCAACGGCTGCGAAGTGGGGTCGGTCTTCGACGCGGTGCAAATTGGCGCGAGACTCGCTCATCGCCTAAGCGAGCAAGGCGCTGCTCAGTTGATTGCCACCGCGCGATCAATTTAGTGCTTTGTCCAGTTGGCATCTCCGTCTGAGATTACGTTACAATCGACAGAATATACGATAGGACCAGTGCCTATCCTGCGGTAAGCGCCATTTACTAAGCGAACTTATGCAAATCAAAGTCGGTTACGAGTTACTCTACGACTGCCCGCAACCTACACCGATGATTTTGACGTTGCATATCCACTACTCGCGCGCGTCAACCATCGTAGTTCCAGATAACCTTGTGACCAATCCAGTTCTGCCCGTGACGGCTTATCGCGATATGTTTGGAAACTGGTGCAGCCGAATTGTGGCGCCGAAGGGGCTTACATTGTTGACTTCCAATGCGGTCGTTAATGATACGGGGGAGCCGGATGCGGTGCAGTTGGCAGCGACGCAGCATGCGGTGCAGGATTTGCCAGAGGAAACGCTGATGTTTTTGCTGGGCAGTCGCTATTGCGAAACCGATGTGCTCTCCGAGGCGGCGTGGCAATTGTTCGGTAGTTCTCCGACTGGCTGGGCGCGCGTGCAAACGATCTGCGACTTCGTCAACCGACACATTACCTTCGGCTACCAGCACGCGCGGGCGACGATGACTGCGTGGGAGGTCTTCAACGAGCGCCGTGGAGTCTGCCGAGACTTTACACATCTGGCGGTCACGCTGTGCCGCTGTATGAATATTCCAGCTCGCTACTGCACCGGGTACTTGAGTGATATCGGTGTGCCGCCGCCACACAGTGCCATGGATTTTGCGGCTTGGTTCGAAGTCTACCTCAGCGGTCAGTGGCATGCCTTCGACGCGCGCAACAATATTCCGCGAATTGGACGCATTCTGCTGGCACGCGGTCGCGACGCGGCAGACGTTGCGCTGACCAACACGTTTGGCCCGAACACGTTAAAAAGTTTCAAAGTTTGGACGAATTAGCCTGAGATGTGCCATGGCGAAATGGCGTATGCATTGAGCTGCGGTTTGAACTGTTTTAGAAGCGAAAACAAGGTTTCGACGGAAAACGGCTTGGCTAATATGCTGTGGACGCGAGGATTGGAAATCAAAGTCGCCGCGTGTGTTTCACTACTCATTAAGGCAACTGGCGTAGTCAGGAATTCGGGAATCGCCGCCAGAATCTCCTGGCAGGTGACATCGCGCATGTCCGCATCCAAAAGGATCAAGTCGAATCGCTGTGCGCTGATAGCGACGATGGTGGCGCTTCCGTTGGAAATAGGGGTCACGCTGTGACCGAATTTTTCACATACGGCAGTAAGGCACTTGAGGGCAGCTGCATTGTCATCTGCAACTAGAATTTGTATCGGCTCGACGGGCGATTCGGACGCCGCAAAACTAGTATCGGAGGATTCGTAAAATTGAAAATCCGCTTCGTTGGCAAGCGGAATACCGATTCGGAAGGTACTGCCATGTCCCGTTGTGCTATCAATTGCCATGAAGCCCCTGAGATTTCGCACAATGCCTTGCACGGCAGTTAGCCCAAAACCGCGCCCGCTCCCTTTCGTCGAATAGAATGGTTCGAAGATCTGTTCCACCTGCTCTGGCGATATGCCACAACCATTATCCGAGACAGTTATTACGGCATAATCGCCGATCGCGACCTGTGTAGGAAACATCGCTTGGCATTCGATCGAACCCATGACACGCATCGCAGAAGTTGAAATCGAAACCTGCGAAGACAAACTTACCGCCGCTTCGGAGGCATTGATCAGTAGATTCGTGATTACTTGACGCAACTGAGATGGGTTGGCAAAAACCTCTAACGGTTGGTTGGAAAGTGAAATACTCAACTCCGCGCGGCGGCGAACTGAAACTCGCGCCATCTCTGCGGTCCCTTTAATCAACGCGTTTAGCTCGACAATTTCATTAGCAATAACGCCTCGACCAGTGAAACTGAGCAGTTGCTTGGTCAAATCGGCTGCACTTTTGGTGCTTTCGACTACGGTCGTCAAAAGCTCAGCCACAGGATGCGCCAGATCCACTGAACTCAGAGCCACTTCGCTACTCAGTAAGATCGGGACAAGGAAGTTGTTGAAGTCATGCGCTATGCAGCCCACCAATAATCCGAGGCTTTCCAACTGAGATGCTTCAAGCAGCTTTTGATCCACTTTCAATCGCTCTTCCGCCAGACGTACCCTCTCGGTGATGTCGCTCGCAAATACTGTCACGCCCACAATCTCGCCATTTTCAAGCCGCGTGGGAAGATAGCGATTCTCGTACAAGCGTCGTGCGCCTGCCGCGCCGTAAGACTCGACCAGCACCATCGCTTCGCCAGCCAACACGCGATCAAAATTGTTTTTGGCCTTTTGGC
>JAYVHC010000121.1:0-6502 GCA_043771575.1 Planctomycetia bacterium | reverse complement strand
GAGTTTCATTGCGAGGCCAGTAACAGCGATTCTTTATCGGATAAACAAATTTACAATGGCACCGGATTCTATTCGGCAGTATCCAGATACGGATCTTGGCCGATTTCTCGCTGCATTTTCGTGCGTTCGCGTTCGTGATGTAATAACATCATGCGATCACGGAAATGCTTGCGCTCGACGCGGCGTTGCGCGCGACGGAAGATGCTTGCGAGCGAGTGAAACGGACCGCTTTGCGACTTGCCAACCGTGGTCATCTGATCCGCTTTTTTCATGCCCAATCCGCTGCGAATGATGTCGTCGTCGAGCGAAAGGTACTGGCGATAGGAACCGGGATCACCTTGGCGACCGCAACGGCCGATCAACTGGCGATCGATGCGGGCTGCATCATGTAATTCAGTGCAGATAACATGCATCCCACCGACGACTCTCACATCCGGCTCGAGTTTCACGTCCGTACCGCGTCCGGCCATGTTAGTGGCAACCGTCACGCGACCATACTTACCGGCTTCGGCAACGATTTCTGCTTCGCGTTCCACTTCATTAGCATTCAGTACCTGATGTTGAATTCCGGCTTCGCCAAGTAGACGCGACAAGATCATCGACTTATCGATCGAGCGAGTACCGATCAAAACTGGACGACCCTGATCGTGATGAATGCGAATTTCAGCTACGATGGCTTCAAACTTTTGCAGCATGGTCCCGAATACCTGATCAGGCAATCGCACGCGCTTGGGAGGACGGTTGGTGGGGACGAGCACGACGGGCGTTTTGTAGATTTTGCAGAGCTCCGGCGCGCTCGTCGAAGCTGTACCAGTCATACCGCCGATGTGTCGATAACGATGAAAGAGGTCTTGGACGGTGATTCGAGCCGCTTGGCCGGTTGGGACAGAGACTTCAATTTTCTCCTTGGCTTCGATCGCTTGATGGATCCCATCGCGCCACTTGCGTCCCTCCGCCAACCGCCCAGTGAATTCGTCGACGATCACAATTTCGCCGTCTCGTATTACGTATTGACGATCAAGATGGAAATCGCGGTGAACTTTGATGCCTCGTTCGATGAAATCATAAAGATCTACTAAGGCAACTTGCCGCATGACTTCATCGCGCGGCAAGCTTCGCACAAGTGCGCGGCCGCGACCGGTCAGCTCGATCTTACGAGAATCCTCTTCGATCGTGAAATGCTCTTCGTTTTCAAATATTGGCGAATTCTCGGCTGCCCAACGGAAGGTGGCGATGACGGTTTCTCTCGATTCGTCTCCCAATGATCCAATAATCAACGGGGTACGTGCTTCGTCGATCAAGATACTGTCCGCTTCGTCGACTAGTGCAAAGTGCATCGTGCGCTGCACCGGTTCATCGCCGCGGCTTGACCAACGTTCCGCGCTGCCGTCACCGAGAAAATCGCTTTGCATTCGACCTTGGGCGCGCAACAACAACCGATCCCGGAGAAAATCAAACCCAAATTCCTTGGCCGTTCCGTAGGTAATGTCAGCGCCATAGGCCGCGCGTCGATCGTCGGGACTACTGTCCGTGAGTACAACTCCGACAGTTACGCCCAGTAAATTGTAGATCGGTCGCATCCACTCTGCGTCGCGCTGGGCCAAGTAGTCGTTGACAGTCGCTAAGTGCGCGCCGTGGCCCGCGAGCGCATGCAAGTAAAGCGGTAACGTAGCTGTCAGCGTCTTTCCTTCACCCGTCTGCATCTCGGAGATACAGCCGTCGAAGAGCGCCGCGCCACCAAGTATCTGAACATCAAAGTGCCGCATATTGAGCGCTCTTCGACCCGCCTCGCGCACCAATGCAAACGCTTCAGGTAATATCTTGACCAACGCTTCGCCGCTCATCGCCCGATAACGCAGCGACAAACTTTCTTTGCGAATTTGATCGGAGACGAGACCGCGCATCCGAACCTCTTGTGCGGCAACAGCCTGCATGGCACCCATCCACTTTCGCACACGAACTGCTCCCGCACCCGGCATTCTCCAGCCAGCCGCAATGCGCGGAGAACCTGGCAACTGAATTTTTCCAACTGGCACCGGCGTATCGTCATTCGATGGCTGAAGTGCAGTTGGCAATTCAGGGTCAGGGTTTTCAGGGTCAGGGATTGAATTAGCTATGGTTCGGGCATCACTCATGAGGCGGCTTTCCGTTTGCTATCACAGGCGGTGCTGTTGTCGAGCGGGTCTTCCTTTATTGTATGCCCTGCAGCCGTTTTTCGCAGGTTGCCAAACCCAAAATGCAGCCTGTGACTCTAGGTAAACTGCGTCATCATTTCAGGTTAGTCCTTTTTTGTTCGAAGTACCGCTAAATCCGACCGATCTACAACTAACGAATCTGACGCTTGGTCCGTCTAGCGAGAACTAAAGAAATGAAAATCACAAAACTACTATTGGTAATGGCATTGGCGGGTTCTAGCTTGAATCAAGCGTCCGCGCAAAACGCCTCTTCAACTCCTGCAGCGCGGCACGTCGGCGATGGCGTGCGTAGCGTCGGCGATACAAATCGCTACGTTGCCATGCCGGAAGATAGCCGCCCCAAAGCCTTCAAACCCAAGGCTAGCCTTGTTTCCAACAGTCAATTGCTTGACAGTCAAATGCTCGCGCCATCCGCCTCGGGTGACTGCGCATGCAGTACCAGAAGTTGTGACACTTCGGCATTGATATCCGGCTGCGGCAACAAGTCGAGCGAATACTGGGTAAATATGGAATCGCTGCTATGGTTCGGGCAACGCCGACAAGTGCCCACCCTCATCACCAGCGCAGGTCTGGGCGTGCTGCCAGTCGCCGGCGCGGCTGGTGTGACAGACGAGTTCGGTGGCAGCAATGGACTGCCATCGGGCTTATTGACTGGCTACAGCCTGTCGGGCGGCAAGTACTTGGACGAATGTCAGAAAATCGCGTTGGGTGGTCGTGTGTTTGGGATCTTCCAGAACAGCCAAACCAAAACCGTGACTTCGGATGGCTCGACCTCAGTGGGAATCCCCTTCTACAACATCGGTATCGCAGCCGAAGATGCTTACTTGGTGGCCTTCAATACCGGCGTCCCAGTTTCAGCTGGCACAGTAACCGCTCGGGCAGACTTAAATATGCTGGGTGCTGAAGCCTCCGGCTACTTCCTCCTCGGCCGGTCGTCCGATCATCGTGTCGATTTGGTCAGCGGCTACACGTACAACAAGCTGAAAGATTCAACGACACTGGTTTCCAGTACCACAGATCAGTTCATCGGTAACTTGATTCCCGACGGAACCGTGTTCACCACCAATGACTTGTTCGAAACTGAGAACAATTTCAATGGTGCGCACATCGGTATGCTCAGTTCGGTGATTCACAAGCGTATTACACTATCGACGCTGGCCAAAGTCAGTTTCGGTAACATGAATCAAACCGCTTCGGTTCGTGGTTTTAGCCGCCAAGAATTTAACGGCGCCGGAGCGAATTTCCCAGGCGGTATCTTGACTCAGCAAAGCAACATTACCGAGTTCTCCCGCAACACCTTCGCTTTCCTGCCTGAAATGAGGGTCAAGATGGGTTACTCGCTAAGTGAGAGCATTCAAATGACTGTCGGTTACAGCTTTATGTACTGGTCTTCGGTCGCACTGTCCGGCAACCAAATCGACCGCACAGTGGATTTCTCACAAGCCCTAGGCGGTGCTCCATCAACTCGCCCAGCCTTCAGCTTCGCAGACAGTGGATACTGGATGCAGGGTGTTGATCTCGGTCTGACGATGTCGTACTAGCAGCCTAGCGAAATCGAACTAAGACCAGATTCAGCTGAAAAAACTTCACAGGGCTCGGAGTCGCTTGCGACCACGAGCCCTGTAGGCATTGATGCGGTCCATTTCGGGCGATTCTTCAAATGCTACCCAGAGGTTACACTTTCTGAATTGCGACCCTCGGTGTTAGATTCAGAAAGTACGGTCGATGGCCATTGCCTATTTGGATACTCTCAGCGGCATTAGCGGCGATATGACCCTCGCGGCACTCGTCGATGCTGGCGCAGATCGCCATTACCTCCAGCGACAAATCGATTCGCTCGGCATGTCAGGCGTAGTACTTGATTTCAGTGAAACCCATCGCGGCGACTTTAGAGCATTGCGGCTGGATGTTCGTTTTCCGAATGAACACGCTCATCGACGACTGAGAGACATTGAGGCGATGATTGGCGGAAGCCAATTAACAGTGCGCGAGCGCGACATGGCGCTCCGCATGTTTCGTCGCCTTGGCGCAGCCGAGGCCAAAGTTCACGGAAAGCCCATCGAACAGGTTCACTTTCATGAAGTCGGTGCCGTCGATTCGATCGTCGACATCTGTGGCATCGCTGTTGCGATTGCGAATTTGGAGATTGAGCGGTTGTTTGCCAGCGCGACTCCCACGGGCTGTGGCACGGTTCGCATCGCACATGGCTTGGTTTCCGTGCCGGCACCCGCGACCGCGGAACTGCTGAAGGGGATTCCCATTCGCCATTCGCAGGTGGAAGCTGAGTTGACGACGCCGACAGGCGCGACGGTTTTGGCATCATTAGTGGATGGCTTCGGACCGATTCCCGATATGCAGATCGAACGCATCGGTTATGGCGCCGGTCACAAGGAACTGCAAGAGCAAGCCAACCTCCTGCGAGTGCTTGTCGGCACAGCCACGCGTTCCGAACGCGATGAAGTGGTTGTGCTGGAGACCAACATCGACGATATCACAGGCGAGCAACTCGGGTTTGCGATCGAACAGATTTGGAAAACGGGTGCGCTGGAAGTCTTTACCACTGCGATCGGCATGAAAAAGAACCGTCCCGGTGTGCTACTTTCTGTTCTATGCCGACCCGAATTGAGAAGCGGATTGGAAGACTGCATGTTTCAGCATACGGGCTCTCTCGGGATCCGACGCCAACATAGCACGCGTCGAATACTTGTTCGCGAAATATTTCGAGTCTCAACGCCCTTGGGAGACGCACGAGTCAAACTGGCCCACCAACCCAACGGTGAAGTGCGGATCGCACCCGAGTATGACGATTGCCGCGCCCTCGCACTTGCTCACGGCATCAGCCTCGAATCCGCTTTCCAAATTGCCAGGGATGCCGCGGAGCAACATTTCGCAAAACAAAATAACGCCGCCGCAGATTCCCACGACCATTCCCACGACCATTCCCACGACCATTCCCACGACCATTCACACGATCACTCACACGATCACTCACACGATCACTCACACGATCATGATCACTAGCAAGCTGCTGGAAAAGTAACCCAACGCGTAGTCTCCGCTTACCAGCGGCCAGCGTCTTTATTACCTTCGAGGCTGCGATTTTTTGCAAAGTGGCCGAGTTGCTCCGCAACTAGGAGCCCTTGCCTGATTACCGAGCTGCGTTTTAGTGTGCGCAGTCGAGTCGCGGAGCGACTCGACCACATTTATTCACAATCTCTTCGGCCGCCCAGACTCGGGCGGCCCCAGAATCCCAGAAAACTGCTTTGAAAAGCAATCTTGGCTGCCAACCGACGAATAGCTGATCTAGCCTGCTTTGCCGAAGGGGCTACAATCTAAGGCCAGTTTAGGATGCAACTCAAGCATGGACGTAAGGACAGACAACGAGCAGAATGCCTATGAACCAGTCAACAAAAAACGGTTTGCCCGGTGATATGATCATCGCAGACGGCGAAAAACTGAATCTTCGAAATCGCTATTTCGCGGCTTTTCTTGCGTGGATGATTCCTGGCGCCGGACATTATTATCAACGGCGATACCTTAAGTCCGGTTTATTTTTCGTTTGCATCCTATCGAGTTTCCTGATCGGCATGTTAGTGGCTGACAGGAAATGCGTTTACGCGTCTTGGGATAACACCGAAAGACGCTGGCAGTTCGTTTTGCAAGCGGGTGTTGGATTGCCGGTACTTCCAGCGGCGATTGAGGGATGGCGCGGTAAGGCCCCCAGCACCCAACCCCTGTTCGGCGGCTTTATGTCCGCTCCCCGTTCGTCGACCGACTTAGACGATTGGAACTTTGAAACGGCCTCCGGCTTTGATTTGGGAACGTTGTACACGATGGTCGCTGGCCTGCTCAACATTTTGGTAATCTTTGATGCATTCGCCGGGCCGCTACCGCCACCGGTTCAAAAACCCACCAAGAAAAAAGAGGAGGTAGACAAGTCACTGGGAGCGAAAGGGGGCACCACGGCCTCAGAAAGCTAAATGCGAATACTTACATCGCGTTCGTAAATTGCCCTGTTTTGGGATCTTGGGTTTGGATTGTCGGGAATGGGAGTTCAATATGTCGATCAGTATGTCGCTCGAGTACTTGCTACTCTATTTGCCGCTCTTAGTAGCTGTCTCTTTTGTAATGGGTGCAACCCGCCACGAGAAACCGCATTTGATCCTCCAGCAGACTCAGCGCACTGCAGTCTGGATCACTACATTCATGCTCATTATCTATGCCGTTTTGCAAGTCGTTTCCTGGCTTGTTTGAACGATTTCTCTGCGGTTGAATTTTGCCGAAACGCCAATAGCAATCCCGCCACT
>JAYVHC010000120.1:0-5409 GCA_043771575.1 Planctomycetia bacterium | reverse complement strand
CAGCCGAGGCGGAAAGTGCAGGTCTGAAACTTGTTGACCAACGGATCGTTCAGAGCTGTTCAGACACTTAACCGGCAGATCAAAAAACACTTAATCTGGGGTGGTAACGGAACTTTAACTTATAAGACGGGTTCGATGTATCGGCTCGGTGAGAGAAAACGGCAGCTTTCGCAAAATGGTCGTGCTGTGAATTCGACTTGTGTGACTAAAATAGACTTTAAACGTTGCTGCTCGAACCCCCTCTACGGCGGGTCGCCTTTTTGTTCGGGAATGTCCGTCTCATTATGAAAAACATGGCGCGAATGGCTAACTTACGTTTTCTAATTTGTGTGGTCGGATTGGTTATTGGTTTTATCAACACGGGTTCCGTGAGAGCTCAGGACATCGTGGGAGTCTTGCCCGAGCTGATTAAGCCGGAAGTTGCCAAGCGGCTTCAATTGACGGAGGATCAGATTGCGAAAGTCCGGACATTGATCAGTCAGCGCATGGCGGCTGTGGTCGGACTGGGTCAGCAGATTCGCGAGGCGCCGCCTACGGAACGCAAGCAGATGCAAGCGGACTTTAATGCGGAGTCCGAGAAGCTGGGCTTGGCCTTGCTGGACGAAAAGCAACAAGCGGGCGCGAAGCAGGTGCGTGTCGAGTGGTTGGGGCTATTGTCATTGGAGGATGATTCGGTGGCGACGGCGCTGAATCTGGCAGACTGGCAGAAGGCCACCGTGGCCCAATGGGTTACGAAAGTGCGGGACAGTCGCCGAAGTCCGTTGGCACAAAAGACGCGAGATGAAGCGGAGCGCGCGATTCGCAAGGAATTGTCCGAAAGCCAATGGGTGGCATGGCAAGTTCAGGCTGGCAAGATCGCAGCTTCGACTGCGGTTTCTCCGATGCCGCCCGACAAGAATGCTCCCGCGGCGACAGTGGGTACTCAAGCACCTACTGATGCTACTGCCAATGCTGAATTACCAGTCGAGGCAGTGCGTTTGGAGATCAATTTCCAGGGCGAGCCATGGGACAACGTACTGAAGTGGTTGGCAACGCAAGCGGATATGGCCTTGCAGTCCGATGTGATTCCCCCGGGTTCATTTACCTATCGCGATCGTTCGCGCGGCTATTCAGTTGGCGAAACGATGGACATCATGAATGCTTCGATGCTGAACACAGGTTACACCCTAGTACGTCGCGGTCGATTGATGAAGTGCATCGATCTAGAGCAACCCTTATCGAAAGAGCTCATTAAAGAATTCGCTGAGTTGGTTAAGACGCCGGAAGAGTTGGCGAAGCGCGGCGACTTCGAGCCGGTACGTTACTTGTTCTCATTGTCTCGCATGGACCCTGAGGTAGCAAAAACTGAAATTGAGTCGATGCTGAGTATTTTGGGTTCAGTGTCGAGCATGGCATCGGCGGGTCAGATTGCAGTGACGGACGTGGCGGGAAATGTGCGAGCCATCGCCGCCATGGTCAAGCGAGCGGAGGATCCTGAGTCGGCGCGAGGATCGACGATTGTTGAGTTTCCATTGAAGCATATCACAGCTGAGGAAATACTGACGGCGGCGCGTCCGCTATTGGGTCTGCCAGCAGAACAGAACACGAGTCCAGATTTGAGTTTAGCGACGGACACGTTTGGCACGGTGATCTATGCCACGGGCAAGGCTGAAAAACTGCAGCAGCTTCGCGACTTGGTCAAGCTAATGGACACTGCACCTACAGAGCAAGAGAAATCTTCAGTGAAAGCGGAGAATCCGGTAGTACAGCGGCATCGAGTGAAAGGTGGCGACTTGGAGATCGCCTATCAAGTGGTATCGCAATTGCTGGCAGGGCTGCCTGAAATCCGTTTGGCAAAAGACGAAGTTTCCAAGATGCTGATATTGCAAGCTAGGTCGACGGAGCACAAGCTGGTTGAAGATACGCTGGCGACCTTGGCGGGCGAAGCGTCTGATTTCAAAGTCATTCAATTACAGAAACTGGACGCGCGGTTAGCCATCGATGCGATCAAGAAGTTTTTCGGAATCGCTGATAAGAAAGATGCGGGTGCTTCCGGTCCTGTCATTGATGGCGACCAGTTCGCGCGCCAGGTTTGGGTGAAGGGCTCTGCGTCGGAGGTCGAGCAGATTCGAACTTTCATTCAGGAGTTGGAGAAGAACGCAGAGGCCACGGATGTGTTCGGCGAAAAGGTCCGCGTGATTCCTTTGACTGGCAGGTCGGCCGCCAGCACCTTGCAGCAGGCTCAGGAACTGTGGAAAGCAACGAACGGCAAAAATAGAATTAAGATCATTGAAAACAAACTCCCAGGTAAATCTAGTTTACCACAGCGAAGCGTTGAGCCCGAATTAAAGGCAGTACCTGCAGCTGAAGCCAAAGGCAAAGAGGCGCGGCGAGCCATTATTTTGCGCGACGGTGAGTTGCCATCAAAGCTCGTTGCCGAGCGAGTTCCAGTCGGAAGGCTAGCGAGCACGTTGATGAAGCCGCAAGAAGCAAGTGCCAGCGACGTCAAGAAAGACGCACCTGCCGACGAGGGTACCGGTAGTGACATCGTGATTATGCAGGGGCCAGGCGGTTTGATTATCACTTCAGACGACAAAGCTGCACTGGAGCAATTTGATCGAATGATGCGCATGATCTCCGAGCAGACGGCGCTGGGATCGGGTGAGCCTACGGTGATTTATCTCAAGCACATTAAAGCGGCTGCGGCCAAGGAATTGTTGGAGACAATTATGAGCGGTTCGGCCGGATCTTCCAGCGGCGGTGGTAGTCTGCTGGGGGATCTAGCAGGTGGTGTCGTGGGTGGTGGGATGTTCGGTGCGTTGCTGGGTGGCGGTGGTAGTGGCAGCAGCTCTTCCAGTCCTTCAAGTTCTGGAATGGCTAGCGGAGACTACACAATTACCTCGGACCCGCGGCTCAATGCATTGATTATCAAGGCCAGCCCGCAGGATTTGGCGATGTGCGAAGAGCTACTAAAAATCATCGATCAAGTTGAGAGTCCAATTTCTATTGAGACACGCGGACAAGTTGCAATGATCCCAGTGATTACTCAAAATGTTACCGACGTGGTCAGCATGCTGAAACAGCTTTACGGTGACCGCATCGAAGGTGCGGCAGCAGCCGGAGGTGGTAATCGTCAACCGGATCCGCAAGCGTTCATCGAAGCGCTGCGCGGCGGAGGTGGCTCGCGGGGCGGAAAAGGTGGAGCCTCGAGCGAATTGAAGGAGTCGAAAATCTCGTTAAGCGCCGAGGTCAATACGAACACTTTGGTTGTGATCGCGCAACCACAAGTAATCAAGGAAATCGAAACATTGGTAGGCTTCTTTGACGAGCAGGGCACTGGCGAAGGTCAAGAAACCATCACGGTAGCTCCCATTCCGGGTGGCGCGACGGGCAAGAACCTAGGGGCTGCGCTGAAACGCGCCCTGGGTGCAAAGGCAAAAGTAAATACAACGCCGGCCGAAGGAACTCAGTCGTCTAACACGGCTCAGCAGCCGGGCGCTGGCGGAACCGATGAAGAAGCCGCGCGACGTCGAGCTGAATTCTTCCAGCGGATGCGCGACGGTGGAGGGTTTGGCGGTGGTGCAGCGGGCGGCGGCAGAACAGGCGGAGGTGGATTCGGCGGATTTCCAGGTGGTGGCGGTGGCGCACCGGGTGGCGGAAACACTGGCGGACGTGGAGGCCGATAATCATGGTCATGCTTGAAGCAGGTGACATCCTTATTCGACGCGGTCTGATCGACCAACAGCAATTGGATTCGTTGCGGCAGGGTGGCAGTAGCGCCAGCAGCCTTGTCGACGCCGCCATTCAACAAGGCATGGTCGGCGAAGAGTCCGCCTTGCGCGCTCTGGGCGAAGAACTGGGAATGGACTTCGTCGATTTGCGGAATGCTGAAGTTGATATCGAACTCGTAAAATCCTTCCCTCAGAAGTTGATTTATCGGCACTCATTGTTTCCGCTCAGTCGGCAGAATGGTTCGTTGATATTGGCGACCAGCGATCCGCTGGACGTTTACGCTTTGGACGAAGCGAGCTCAGCGACTGGACTGACGATCATTCCGGTGCTGGCCGAACGCGGTGAGATCGCGAGGCTGATGAAAAAGCACCTAGGGGTTGGTTCTGAAACCGTGGAGGGCCTGCTGGCCGCTCGGGCTGAAGACGACGATGTGCAATTGCTGGAAGAAATTGAAGTCGATGGCAGCGAATTGGGCGAAATGGCACAGGAAGCCTCCGTTGTTCGCTTAGTGAATGAAATTCTGGTAGAAGCGGTCGACTCGCGGGCTTCGGACGTTCATATTGAATCACAGACGAGCGGTTTCGTCATCCGTTACCGCATCGACGGTATCTTGCACGTGCAACCTGCTCCGCCGGAGATCAATCGCTTTCAAGCTGCGATTATTAGCCGCTTGAAGATTATGGCGCGATTGAATATCGCCGAGAAGCGATTGCCGCAAGACGGTCGTATCAAGTTGAAAGTCCATGGTCGCGAGATCGATGTGCGTTTGTCCGTGATACCGATGATCCACGCCGAGAGCTTGGTGATGCGTATTTTGGACAAAGGGGCGATGCAATTTGATTTGCTCGGGTTGGGGATGGACCCGAAAACCTATGCCACGTTCAGCGAACTGATTCGCTTGCCGCACGGAATTGTATTGGTGACTGGTCCGACAGGTTCCGGCAAGACGACGACGCTCTACAGTTCGCTGATGGAGATCAAGAGCACTGAGAATAAGATCATCACGACTGAGGACCCAGTTGAATATCAGCTGGATGGTATTAATCAAATTCAAGTGCATGCCAAGATTGGTTTGACATTCGCTGCATCGCTACGCAGCATCTTGCGTCATGACCCGGACATCGTGTTGATCGGGGAAATTCGCGACCACGAAACGGCTGAGAATGCTATTCAAGCGTCACTGACTGGTCACTTGGTGTTTAGTACCCTGCACACCAACGATGCGGCCGGAGCTTACACGCGTATTGTGGATATGGGGGTTGAGCCGTTCTTGGTAGCCAGCACGGTCGAAGGGGTAATGGCTCAGCGATTGTTGCGCAAGCTATGTCCGGATTGCAAACAGGCTTACTATCCTAAGCCTGAGGACGTTCCATCGGATTTTCCACTGGACGAGCTTGATGGCAAGCAACTCTATCGAGCGGTCGGTTGTCGGTCGTGCCGCAATGTTGGCTATGGGGGTCGTATGGGTATCTATGAGTTGATGGTGACGACCGAAGAGGTTCGCCAGCTTGCGCATGATCGGGTCAGCAGTTGGCAGATAAAACAAGCCGCGCTGAAGAATGGCATGCGGACTTTGCGGATGGATGCTTGGCAGAAGGCTATCGAGGGCCGCACGAGCATTGACGAAGTCGTACGCGTCACCAAGGGTGACCGGTTAGGGTAGGAGAGGTTAGAAGTTAGAGATCTCAGATCTCAGAT
>JAYVHC010000119.1:0-10152 GCA_043771575.1 Planctomycetia bacterium | reverse complement strand
CAGATCCGCGATAATGTCATCCTTGCTCACCATGCAGGAAACATACAAAATCGCTAAAATCTACGCACGATCAATTTCAAACCCGTGAACGGTTACAATGTCGGCGGGGTCGGCGTCTTCGTCTGCCCCGCCCGCTCTGGTGGCGTCCACGATCAAGGCCGCAAGCCTGCTGGCGGCAGGGCAGGCGGCGGGCGTCGTCACCGCCCAAGTTGCCGCCCTCACAGATGGAGTGGTGAAAGCCATGTACATGACCAAACTTAAGATTGCGGCGGTGGTTCTGCTCGTCCTTGGTGCTTTCGGTGCGGGTGCCGGCGCAATCATCCATGCCACACCCAGGGCCGAACAGAAGGACGCTCAGGTACTTAACGAACCACCACCATCGGATCAGTCCAATGCCTCTTCTCCTCAAAAACCCGAAGCGCCGGACGCCGACCGAGCCGCGGCCGAGTGGGTAATTGCCAACGGCGGACGGATTGACACTGCGGCGGGAACCTTTCAGAAGGGCGATCCGCTGGGGGACGGGCCGTTCAAAATTTCCGCCATTCGCTTGACGTCGACCGACAAAATCACGGATGACGACCTCGTCCGACTTGCGGGCCTCACGAAGCTGAACAATCTTTTCCTGGCGCGAATCCCGGTGGGCGACGCGGGCCTCAAACACCTCGCCAATCTAAAGAGTCTCGAATCGCTCTATTTGCCACAAACCAAAGTCGGCGACGCGGGCTTGGCGAATCTGAAAGGGGTGACGGGCCTCGTGAATCTGTACCTCGACGAAACCAAGGTCACGGATGCCGGGCTTGAACACCTCAAGGGGATGACGGGGCTGAAGGTTCTGTACCTGCGACACACGCCAATCACCGATGCCGGACTGAAGCACCTTGCGGCCATGCCGAATTTGTGTTGGGTGGACCTGTGGGGCACCAAGGTGACCGACGCGGGCGTGAAACAACTGCAAGCCGCGTTGCCGAGGTGTACGATCAAAAATATCGACCCGCAAAAAGATCGGCCGCCGCCAGCGCTTCCGCCGACGGGCCTGCCGGTCGGGCGATGGAGCGTCGCATTCGCGAACGGAGTCAGCCAAACCTGCGAGATTCGCCCCGGAGGGACCGTCTCCGTGGTTGAGCCGCTGCGAACTTCCCACGGCAAAGCAACGGTCAAAGACGGATTGGTCGTGGTCGACTACGAAGACAATGTGGTCGAGCGCTGGACACCGGTCGGCAATCGGCACGTCGTGGAATTCTGGTTCCCAGGTACGCAGTTTCCAACCGCAAAGCCGCTGCACGGCATCGCCGAGCGGACGACCGCGGACGAGAAACCGCATCGCGCCGCCGAGGATGACAACCCCTTCAAGAAAGTCAAGGAAGGGGACTGGGCGAAGTACAGTATGACGATGGATAGAGGCGGTTTCAAATCTGTCGGCGACATGACAAGGACGGTCACAGCCAAGTCCGACAAGGAAGTCACGATCACCACCATCATGACGCTCGACGGCCGGAAAAGCCTTCCCCGCGATGAGAAATTCGATCTCACCAAACCCTATGATCCGATCTGGCTGCACGGCCTCAATGGCACCGATGCCAGGATCGAGAAAGTCGGCGAAGCGAAAGAGAAGGTCAAGATCGGGACCAGGGAATACGACTGTACCGTGATCAAATCGAAGACCAGGAGCAAGGTGGGAGGCATCGAGTACAAGACCGACAATAGACTGTGGACGAGCAAGGACGCTCCGCTGGGAGGGATGGTAAAAATGGAAGTGCTCGGCGAGCGCGGTGCGCCTGCCAATACCTGGCTTGAATTCAAGGAATCCGGCAGCAAGTAATAAGTCGCAACGTAATCTTGACTTGCGTTTTCTACCACCCGTGACGACATGCTGGCCAGCGTGCCGGCCTCGGCGGTCTCGTCCACGATCAAGGCCGCAAGCAAGCTGGCGGCAGGGCAGGCGGTGGGCGTCGTCACCGCCAAAGTTGCCGCCCTTACAGATGGAGTGGTGAAAGCCATGTTCATGACCAAGATCAAGAGCGTGCTGGCGGTGGGGCTGGTGGTCGGGCTGGCCCTTGGCGGGATCGGGCTGGGCGTCGGCCTCTCCACGAACCCGGCGGCGGTGGCTCAGGCGGAAACGCCCAAGGAGGCTCCGGTGAAGAAGGACAACCCGACCCCGACCGTCGTCACGAAGCAGGGTGAAAAGCCGCTGCATTTCGTTGAAAAACCCGACATGAAGCCACAATTTGCCTGGTTGTATCACAAGGTCGAGGGGGAAGTGACGGAGGAGGAAATCAAGGTAGCGAGCAAGGGATTCATCGCCGAAATCTGCCTTCCCGGTAATATCCGATTCCGAGATTTCATCGATCCACGCTATCTCAAGAAACATGGGCTGACAGATCGTGACATCGCCTACGAGATCCTTGACCATCAGGGTCTTAACAACTACCACATGGCCGACGACCTCCGAACCGTTCTCTTTCAAGTGGATTCGAAGGGAGGGGGGAAGGAATTGATCATCATGCGATGGGTGGTCTTCGAAGGCCGCTTATACATCTCACCGGAGAATGCCCCCGACCCAAAAACCGGCATCTTCAAGCCTTGGATTCTGCGGACCAAGCTCATTGAGACGAAGCAATCGCCTCAGCCGGTTCCGAATGACAAGCAGCCCGAAAAGCCGCCGCACATCGTGGAGAAGCCCGACATGAAGGGACGTATGGTGTCCGGCCTGCCCTCTGGAGCGACGGAGGACGGTGCGGTCGTGGTCAAAAGTTTCTTCGCCAAGATGCTCACCTACCCCGACATCCGTTTCCGAGAGTTTTTCGACCCCCGCTACCTCAAGAAACACGGACTGACGGATCGTGACATCGCTTTCGAGATTGCTGACCATCAGGGCATTGCCAGCCTGCATGTGGCCGATGACAACCTTACTGTCCTCGTCACTCTGGATGTCAAAGGAGGGGGAAGGGAAGCGTTCGTCATGCGGTGCGTGGTTTACGAAGGCCACATCTACATCTCGCCGGAGAAAGCCCCCGACCCAAAAACCGGCATCTTCAAGCCTTGGATTCTGCGGAAGAAAGTGAATTAACGTATCAGCCTCTGAAGTTGTAGCATGACCGTGCGGTGAACGCACTTCTTGACTGTCTTGCAACCTTGAGAAAGAAAAGGGGATGCAGCTCGAGCTACGCGACCGGCTCGCCTCGATAAAGCTGCAACTGGACGTTCTCGACCGTTCCCATGACGAAACGGCCGAGTTGGCGGCGAAAGTTTTTGAACTCTCGCAAACCCTTCACAATCAATGGCTTACCGCTGACTACGCGGCAAAGTGGCGATTGCTCGAAATCGTGTTTTTGAACTGCCGTCTCGATGACGCAACTCTCGTCCCCACAATGAGAAAGCCCTTCGACGTTCTCGCCGAAGGGCTCTTTTTGAAAAACAGTCGGGCTGGCGGGATTTGAACCCACGACCTCTACCACCCCAAGGTAGCACGCTAGCCAGGCTGCGCTACAGCCCGAAGTCATTGTCCGACAAGGGCTTATAAAAAGCTGGTTAGTCGCCTTTTGCCTTGTTTTATGCGCCTTAATTGGAGCAAGCCCCTAACGTAACCTATAGTTGACTGAATGGGAATAGTGTGACGATCGGCAAAATCTACCTCGGAAAGCAAAACGGCACTTCCCATCCTGCAAATGTTGTATTTCCTGGTTTGGCCATTTGCCAACGATACTATCAGCAACCTTAGGGCGTTCCGCTTAGGAGACAAGCCTTGGAGATTTCAACTGAATCTATCAAGCGCGCATGTCAACTGATGTCGAAGCTATTGTCTTTCTCCGGATCGGTGTGCGTATGTGGGTTCAGCCAAGCCGCCGATCTGGTTTCTAACGAAACCAGCTACCTTTGAAGCCGATCTGGTTTCTAACGAAACCAGCTACCTTTGAAGCGGTCGAATACTCTTCCGGAATGCAAATCAGTTGGTGGGACGAAGGGCAGCGGCGGCGTTCTGGGTGAGTTTGTTATCGGGATCTCGGGAGCTGCGAAGTTTATAGACGCTGGCGGCTAAGCAGCGGTTGCGCCATGCGGGACTGACGTGGTAGAAATCCTCGAGTACCGCAGAACTAAATTTGTAGTCGTGCGAATCGGTTCCCTTTTGGAAGATCAAAAGCCGCGCGGCGTCCATGAAGGAAGTTATGTCGCCACCATTCTGCAAATAACTAAGTGTTTGCGAGCAGGCAGCAGAAGCGTCTTTGCCAATTGATTCGAAGATGGTGGCGATCGAGTCGACCGTGTTGGCAGTTGAGCCGCTGGTTGATTCGGCTGGTGTGAGCTGGTCGATGCGTTGGTCGCCGAGGTTGCCGCGGCTGGTCATTTCTGCGCGAAACAGCGGTAAGAAGGCTGCGTTCTGCAACAGGATCAACTTGCGAGTCTCCTCATTGCCACAAGTGTCGAAGGCAAAACGCATAGCATTGGTGGTAGTCAAGGTATGCAGGGAAACGATGCCGGGCTGTCGCATGAGCATCTCGCTGGCAGCGGCGAACATGCCGTCCCAAATCGATTGCGGAGCGATGCCGCGATTAAGTTGCTGGACGACGAGTGCACTGGTCTCTTGATAAGTTCCCGATCGAATCGCGGCTAGCGTCTCAATACTGGCGCCGTTATCAAGTCTGCCATCGAGCCAACCGTCACGGATCTCGGTTACTCGCTTGGCATTCTCGCGGCCAGGACGATCAGCGAGTTCATCCCGAGTGGCAGGGATACCGGAGCCATCATAGTTGAGCATCGCGTACGCGAGGCTTCGGAGTATCGGTTCGGAGTGCCGCCAGCCAATCGTTTGCAAAGTTCGCCAGGCGTTTGCAACAAATATGGCTTTATGTCCGATCGAGCGGAAATCGCGAATGCCGTAACGAATGAATTGATCGAAGATGCGTGCCGCTCCGGCGGTGCGAGCCAGGCCGGCGGCGGCGGCGTCTGCAGTGGCTTCGTCCCAGGCATCCATGGCTGAATTGAACTGCGATTCGGCTTTGGCAGCGCTCGGGATTCTGTCTTCGTCGACTGGCGACATGGTCCAGTTGTTCTCGCGTTCATCCTGAGCTTGCGAAGATTTGAAGTTGTCGATGGCCCACAGAATCGGCAGCCAGCGGTGTTCGTCGGGCGAAGCGATACTGGCCAAGTGAGCGGAGTTGACGACCAGCACGCTATGGAATTTAAAACCGACACTTGGACGAGGTTGAACGTTGCGAATGCCCGCGAGCTGGAGCGCGGCGAGCAGCTGTTGATAGTTTAATCCACTGTGGATTTTCTTGACACAGACTCCCACGACGTCTTCTCGCGGTGTCGATTCCAGCAGTCGCACGAGAGGTTCGATGTCCGCAGCGAATTGTACGGAAAGAGCTTTAGATTGTGCGTCTTGCGCGGATACTCTTGGGAGTGCCGCCCAGGGTAATCCACCGGCGATGGACCCGATCGCAGTGGCCTGAAGAAACCGTCGACGTGGTAGCTGCGGTGTCATTGCAATGGGCTCCTGGAAAGGCGGTAGGGGGATTGAAAGTCATTGTATCTTAAGCTTGGCTGGAGGGTGCAAGAATTTGCCATTTGAAAAGGGGAGGAGCAAAGCATGTCGCAAATGTCAATTAATTTTGCTAGAATTCATGTTCCCAGCTTGCTACCCACCATCAATCCCTCACGAGAGCGAAGGATAACATGTCCAATATTCTCTTGGTCGAAGACAGTGCGACTCAGGCGATGCAGATGAAGCTGTTACTTGAATCGGCGGGGCACGCTGTGACTTGTGTCGATGATGGCACTGTTGCCTTGGAGCGGTTGGCGGATGGATTCAATGAACTGGTGGTAACGGATTTGGAGTTGCCCTTGTTGAGTGGCCTGGAACTGATTAAAAGGATGCAAGTTGATTTTCCGCAAATACCCGCAGTGCTGGTGACGGCTCAGGGCTCAGAGCGTTTAGCAGCGGAGGCGCTCAAGCATGGTGCGGCAGCTTATGTGCCGAAGTCTATGTTGACTGAGATGCTGTTGGGGACGGTAGAAGATGTGCTGGGTGTACTCAGGACCGATCGTAGTTATGCCGAGTTGATTGATTACTTGACTGAGAATCGACTGGTGTTCGATTTACCTTGCAAGCCTGAGTTTATAGAACCGGTCATTGACTTGACCATGCATATGGCGGCGGGCATGGAGTTGTTGAGTGGGACGGCTCGACATCGAGTGAGTACCGCACTCCGGCACGTGCTGTCGAATTCGTTTTATCGAGGCAATCTTGAGCTGACGCACGCACAATGGCAAGAGCAGTGCGATAACAATGGGGCGTCGAACGAATTGGTCAAGCAGCGGTTGCACCAATCGCCGTATAAGAATCGCAAAGTGCATTTTGACGCGCGTTTGATGCGCGATATGTTGCGCGTGACTGTGCGCGACGAAGGGCACGGATTTGATGTGAGTAAGCTGCATCTTTTGAATGCGGCTCAGGCGATGGATGGCCAAAAGGGGCGCGGTTTAGTGCTGATTCATAGTTTTATGGACAAAGTTACCTACAATGAAAAAGGGAACGAAGTCACGCTGATCAAACACTGCTCAGCCAAAGCGTAGTTATCTCGGCGATTGAAACAGAGCTCTCAATGTGGCAACTCATTGTTGAAGAATCCAGCGTACCCTTTCGTTTGCTGCCGAAGTCGTTTCTTGATCGGCATAGCGACTTAGTAATCGTCTGTTCTCGCAATGGACAGCGTTTGATCTATCTAAACCCAATTGCAAGCGATTTGCTTGGTTGGAGCGTCGAGGAATTGTCGGCCGAAAAGTGGTCGAAGCACTTGATCGAGCCTAATTCCGCAGCCGCTTTCCAGTCACTTTTGAGCGTGGAGTGTGATACGGTCGAGGCTGTCCCGATTGACATGCGCGGATTGACTGGAATTACTTGTCCGGTACTAGTACATACTTTGTGCCGCATGCCTGACGAGCTCATGATTGTGGGCTGTTTGCCTGACGAGGAAGAATCCGCCACGCTCGTCTTACAGCAATCGCAGGCTCGTTTTCGCTCAATTATCGATAGCTTGGGCATCAACCTCTTACTCAAAGATGCTCAGGGACGGCGAATCTATGCGAACAAAATGTACCTCGATCGTCGCAAGCTGACGCTCTCGGAGGTGGTCGGGAAGACGGATCACGATTTGTTTACTGCGGAGGTCGCCGATCGCTATGCCGCCGACGATCAGCACGTGCTGGCGACCGGGGCGGTGTTGCATAAGTTCGAAGAGAACATCGACGCGAACGGGCGAGGCAGCTGGATAGAGATCGTAAAGGGGCCGTTGCTAGATGCGGACGGAAGCATCAGTGGCATACAGATTCTATTTTGGGACGCTTCGGATCGAAAGCACGCAGAGGTAGCACTCGAGCAAGAACGCTATTTGTTGTACGCGCTGTTGGATAACATTCCAGATTCCATCTACTTCAAAGACAGGGAAAGTCGCTTTGTGCGCATCAGCCGGAGCATGGCTGAAAAATTTCATATCACAGATCCTGCGGCGATTATCGGCAAAACGGACGCTGACATTTTTACTTCGCAACATGCGGATCAGGCCAGACGCGATGAGCTTGAAATCATGCGCACAGGTCAACCCGTGGTGGCATTGGTCGAACGCGAGACATGGCCCGATCAAGAAGACACTTGGTGTTCGACAACTAAGATGCCGCTGAGAGATTCGGCGGGTGCTATCGTGGGGACCTTTGGTGTCTCACGCGACATCACTGAGTTGAAACTCATCGAAGCCGAATTGCGGGTGGCACGCGACCAGGCGGACCGAGCGAACCAATCCAAGAGTGAATTCTTAGCCAACATGAGTCACGAGATTCGGACGCCAATGAGCGGCGTAATCGGGATGGCCGAGTTGCTAGACGAAACGGCAATGGATGATCAGCAGCGATCGTTTCTGTTAATGATGCAGCAATCGGCGCATGCGTTACTGCGGATTTTGAACGACATCTTGGATTTCTCAAAAATCGAAGCGGGCAAGCTGGAGGTCGAAGAGTTGCCTTTCGATTTGCGATCTTGTGTGGGACATGCGGTAAAGAGCTTGGCAGCGCGCGCCTCTCAAAAGTCATTGGAATTGTTGTTGAAGATCGATCCCTACGTGCCGGATTGCGTGTTGGGGGATCCGGGTCGCTTGACACAGATTGTCATGAATTTAGTCGGCAATGGCATTAAGTTCACGGATGCGGGCGAGGTTTCTGTACGGGTTGCACGGGTTGAAGTATCCGCGGCCGACGGGAGTCGAGGCTTGCGATTTTCTGTGCGAGACACCGGTATCGGCATAGCCAAGGACAAGCAGGCGACGATTTTTGAAGCGTTCACTCAAGCGGACGCTACGATGACAAGGCGCTTTGGTGGAACAGGCTTGGGCCTAGCGATTTCGTCGCAACTGATCGAGATCATGGGGGGCAGAATTTGGGTTGAAAGCGAACCGGGGGAAGGAGCAACTTTTCATTTTGAGTTACCGCTTCGCGCTGTAACGGCTCCGCCGGGTGACACGCGACAAACGGCGTTCGAGTTAAGCCACAGCCGCGTGTTGGTTGTCGATGACAATCCAACCAATCTACTGATTTTGGAAGAACAGCTATCGCGGCACTGTGCGGCCTTGGCGTTGGCGCAGAATGCTCAACTGGGTTTGGAGGCGTGGCGGAAGGCAGTTGCCTCCCATATGCCATTCGATGTGGTCATCGTTGACCGCATGATGCCAGAGCGAGATGGCTTTGAATTCGTGGAGGCGGTGCGGAATGAGTTGAAGGTAGCCGTGAGGCCACTCGCGGAACCGACGTTTATCATGCTGACCTCGAATAATCAAGCCAGCGATTTGGCGCGAGTGCGGGAGCTGGGAATTGCGACTTACTTGCAAAAACCTGTTCTGCAGGCAGAGTTATTAGATGCGCTGCAAAAGGTGCGTTCTCCGTTTCAAGAGCGACCTAAGGAGGTTCTCGGTGAGCAGCAAGTCAACAAGCGGACGCTGTCCATTCTGCTGGCTGAGGACGGCGAAGTGAATCGCGCGGTGATGGTGGAACTGCTCAAGCGTTCCGGGCATCGTGTGACACTGGTCGAAGATGGTAGCGAGGCGGTCCAAGCTTGGCGAAAACAAACTTTCGACGCGATATTCATGGATTTACAGATGCCCAACATGGATGGAATCGAAGCCACGAAAATGATTCGCAGCGAGGAGCCGAAGAATGAGCATGTACCGATTATTGCTATTACCGCAGCGGCCATGAAAAGCGATCAGGAGCAATGTTTGGCGGCGGGGATGGATGATTACGTCAGTAAACCCATCAATTTCGCGGCGTTTCGACGGTTGCTTTCGAGGCTTGAAAGTGGACTTACAACGAAAGCAGGGGATGGCGAAGGACTTGAGGACGTTCCGCGCGAAAGTGAACCCACAAGGGTTCCGATTGCAGGCCAAAACGCGATCGATTTTTGTGCGCCATTTTCGACGCTTGCTTGTCCGTTGGATCAACAGATTTTGTTGGTACGGACGCTCCAAAAAGAGACGCATCAGCGGCTGGACGAGATCACGCAGGGCATGCGCAGCGCCGATTTGCGACTGCTTGTTCGGGCCTCCCATTCGCTGAGAAGTGCAGCTGGTTTATTCGCTGCTAAGTCCGTTGCAGAGGCTGCTGCAGAGATTGAGAAAGCCGCGCGCGCAGGGAGCATGGTGAATATCGATGCCAACTTTGCAACTCTGCGCAATTCTACCGAAGTCATGCTGAGCGAGATCGATAACTGGCTGAGCGCACGCGTTGGAAACTAATTCGCATGCGGGGTTCTTTGCGTGGCGGGGTTCTTTGTAGAGCTAAGCACCTATGCATAAGTTTTCGAACACAATGAATGAACATGGATGGACAAGATGTAAGCGTGACGTTGCTCCGCAACTCAAAACCCGTCACAACCTTGCCGGAAAGTTGTTCGTTGGGTCCGAGTTCACTTCAGCGAGTGCGCGGGTCGCACCCTATGCCGTTAACCCTCTCGCAGTGGGTGGAGGCAGGAGACTAAAAGGCGGCATGGAGAATGCGCACTAAATCTTGCTCGGTTGGGCGGCGCGGATTCACGTCCATGAGGCGTTTGATTTGAAAGGCTTTTTGAGCAACGAGTGGGATTTGCTCCGCTTGCAGACCGAGGTCGCGAAG
>JAYVHC010000118.1:0-5041 GCA_043771575.1 Planctomycetia bacterium | reverse complement strand
GCTGGGGATATCGTGGCGTTTGACTTCACGCGCAACGCGAAAATCAACCGGATTCAAGCTGAACAAACGCCCCATCCAACGATTGTCACGCAGTCGCCGATCCAGTTGGTTGTTCCAGATGATGTCTGCATGACCATCCGCTTGGCAGATGATTTTGCCAGGCAAGTCCATTCCAAGTTGGTTTCGACGTTCGATCCACAACGTGAGCTTGTCCCCTGTAACTCGCAATTCGCCTTGCCGCAGTTTGCAGTTACCTTCGAACGCGAGCACATCGTAAATGCCTCGAACTTCCTTGGCTACAGTTTCCGCTTCAACGAAAATTGTGTGAAGCGGCTCAACAATCGGGAAGTCAACGTCCGATGCAAGTACTTGCCTAGCTGCGAACATCATCATCGCTAACGTACAAACTACGGTCGCAAGATGTCTTTGCGGGTAAATTGCAAAGGGCAAGCACCGATCGCTTCGCTGCGATGGGGATCGCGCAAAGTGTGCGTCGAGGCATTTATGTGGTTGGTAGGCTTCCCTGCCGGTCACCACAGTAGCTTTCAATACGAAAAGGCAGCGCAACAGCTGTAAGTACAGCAATCGAAGGGCGCGCGGTATCCCCATCTCTCCGGCGACTTATAGAATAGGCTTCGCAATGAAGCCATATCAATCAATGCCAGCAATGCGTTTTCAAGCTCTTGCCAGAACTTTTTCGTATTAAGGGTGTGTAAATCGCTGCGTATCGAACACGCCCTCCGCAAAGAGTACAACGATTGTCCCAATCGTTGGCAGGTACTTGTCTCCCCATTTTTTTGTCCCCAGCTTTGATGCACGCTTTGTCCGGCGTAGCACAAAGCGTCGCCATGCGCAAAACGCTACAGCGATTTGCTGCAGCCCACGACGCCCACGACTCTGTCCGTTTATGAATTGGGGTTAGTTGCTTCGCGGGGGCTTCGAGAACTCAGCCCAGCCACTCAAGATGATTTTGTACTGTCGTACCAACAAGAAACCGCCACGCTGGAGCGGCGGCATGGGGAAAACAGTTCGCTCCTACTGCGGATGTTAACGCCAAGCGATTTTGACAACGCGATCACTCACCTGTGACGGCCTCTTCCATGTACCTGCGATTCCGACACACGTTTTGTGATGATGCTGAACAAAAGGCCTGCTTCTCTGTTCCGAGTGGCTTCAACGCAGCCAGCAGGAGCGAACTGTGAAGATTGCGTACCGCAAACCCTGTGCCAGAGATTCCTGATTGGTCGGAATCCGACCATCCAGGTTGAACATCGTCCGCGCTGATTCCCTGCTCAGAGCGCACGGGTATGTCCACCATCGAAAGGAGTACTGCTTAGGTTTGGAAGCTGATCAGGCACGCGAGTTGCTAACCGGTTTAAATGAGGCCGCTCACAAAGTTCGCCTCGGAAGTATTATCAGCCACACGCACAAGCGATGAGATGGGTGATGTGAATCTACATGAGTACGAACCTCGACTGGAATGAACATGAGCATATTTCTTCTCAAGTGCAGTTGGAAGCAGCTAAGCTGGTTGAGCTGGTTGGCACCCCTGAACTTGCCAAACAAGCAATCAGCGCCGTAGAGCGAAATCAGCCTTCGTCGACGGGTGATTCCGATTTGCAAGACTCGCTTGCGAGGAGTCGGTATGCTGCGGCTGAAGTTGTGGCTTCGCTTCTTAAGTCGCTAACAGATTTGGAAACCTGCCTCGCAACCCCTGTATTCCCCGGGGAATTGACGCAGTGGGTGACGAATGCGTTGAGCGCCTGCGAACAAGTAAAAGCCATCCAGCTCGGTGGCATGAAAAAAATCCACACAGACTTATATGCTATTATCCTACGGGAGAATCTCGATCTCTCCGCACAAGTCGATAAACTGCGCTCTGCAGATATTCAAATCTCGCATGCCAATTGTGACGAAGTTATTTCCGGTCTAACTCGGCTTCTTGGCTTGGCTGAAACGGCACGCCAAGATGAAGCCAAGTTAGCAAAGGTCGTTGCGGACGTCATTAAGCGGGCCATGGAATTTGTCGTAGCCGCGCGTACGCAAGAAACTGCCATTGCCGCCTGGATGAGCGAAGCATTCAATCGAGATCTTGGCTCGGGAGACTGAACAGCATTCGGAATTCCGTTTCTTCCCCTAGCAGCGGCAGGATCGCGCGCCTGAGCGTGGACGCATCGCCCTAACTTAAGCATTTCGAACCATGTGGCCTTGGATCGGGTTTGTTCTGTTCATCCTAGTGATGATTGCGGTGGACTTGGGCTTGTTCCATCGTCGGCCTCATGTGATCTCCATGAAGGAAGCTTTCCTTTGGTTCGGCGTCTGGCTGGGCCTGGCGATCATTTTCAATATTGGCCTGGCTATTTTTCACGAGCGCGGTCTCGAAGCTGGCTTGGAATTTTTTGCTGGCTACTTGGTGGAAAAGTCGCTGAGCATCGACAATGTCTTTGTCTTCATACTCATCTTTAACTTCTTCCAAATTTCACCTGTACATCAACATAAGGTGCTCGCATTCGGAATCGTGGGAGCGATCGTTTTGCGTGTCGTGTTTATCGTGGGGGGGCTAGCACTTCTGAACCGCTTTCACTGGACGATTTACCTCTTTGGTACGTTCTTGATTGTGACAGGTTTGATGATGATCTTTCGCAAGGATTCGGAGTATGAACCCGACAAAAGCTGGATCGTTCGCTTCTTCCGGCGTTTTTTTCCCGTGGCCAGCAATTCCGAGGAAGGTGGTTTTTTCACACGCGAGGCGGGGCGGATCATGGTGACGCCGTTGCTGATCGCGCTGTTGGCGATTGAGTCGTCGGATATTATTTTTGCCGCGGATTCGATTCCTGCAATCTTCGCCATCACGTCCGATCCATTCATTGTTTTCACCTCTAATATTTTTGCCATGTTAGGGCTGCGTGCACTGTACTTCGCAGTGCAGGGCTTCATGAAAATGTTTCATCTTCTTCACTACGGTTTTGCAGCGATTATCACGATCCTGGGCGTGAAGATGATGTTCAGTGATGTTTACGAGGTTCCGATCACCATTTCGCTACTCTTGATCGTGTTGATTCTCTTGGTGTGCGTCGTGATTTCGCTTCTTCGGCCGCGCAAAGAGGATTTGAAATTGCTTTTCCAACGCACTGAGCAGTTGGGCTTGATTCCGTTTCGACGGCTGTTGTTGATCGAAAATATTGTCGACCTGGGCGACCTAAACGTCTTGCACTCGATGCGACCCAATTCCGAAACGCACGTAGTGCGTCTGGATATCCCTTGGGTGACGAACATGCAGATGATGAAGGAAACACGTTTTTCACGATATCCATTGGTTGAGTCAGATAGTGGCCGGCCTGTTGGTGTAATTCACGTGAAAAATGTGCCCTTCGAGGAAACAAGCGAATTGATGACTGATGCTCGGATCAGAGGACTTGCCAGACCGTGCTTGGAGTTTCGAGAGACTCTTTCGCTGGAAGAGGCGTTGGGCCGTTTCCAACGTCGATACGACCGGCTTGCGATCGTGAACAACGATGCTGGACATTGGACGGGCATCCTCACGTTTGAGGATTTAGTACAAGAAATCATCGGCAACATGGGCGATGAATTTGATCAAGCCCGCGCCGGTGAATTTATCTCCCTAGTGGATGCATTGACCGTCGATCGAATCCTTCTAGACCTGCAGGCTGATTCGTTACGCGAAGCCGTAGAACAAATGGTCGCGCGAATCTCCGCAGTTTTGCTGCCCGCGGGACAAACAGTCGTCACAGACTTCGTACTTCGGAAAAAGCATGTCATGCCAATTTATGTGGGGAACGGAGTGGCGATCCCTCATGGACGCTTCACAGGAATAAATCGACCGATCCTTGTCTTCGCACGCTGCGATTTGGGTGTGCCCGTCCCCGATTCCAGCGAGCGCGCGGAGCTGATCTTCTTGCTAATAACTCCAAACGGCAAGGCGCGTATGCAATCGCGGTTACTGGCCAACATCAATGCACTCTTTAAAAGCGAGTATGTGTCTGAGCGACTTCGCAAATCACAATCGCCCGATGCGGTGATCGAGGCGATTCGTGCTGGACAGCAGGTCTCACTCGATTGAGGTGCCGGCTGTCCCAAGGGACCTCTATCCAACTGCAGCTAACCCGCCTGTGTATCTCCAACTGCAGAGTCGGCGATTGTATCTCCAATTGAAGAGGCGTCGCTCCCCACATCTGCTGCCTCACACTGATCATCTGCTTGCTTGAAACGCTCACCCAATAACTGGAGCACGACCTCGCGAAGCACACGGGTTTTAATCGGCTTTGCCAAAAATCTGTCGCCACCGGTGTCAAACGCTGCTCGAATCGAACTCGCTTGAGTGGTCGAGCTGCAAACAATGACCGGGATCGCGCGAACCGAGGGGTTGGTAGAATGTCGTATCGCATCGATTAATTGAAGGCCACTCCAACCCGGCATATCTAGGTCCGTAATAACAATGCTGGGTATCAACGTCTCGACTAGTAACCAACCAGCATAACCATCAAGCGTTGTGATGGAATCGCAGCCAGCCAAAATGAGCGATTGTGACATTACCTCTCGTGAAGAACGAGTGTCGTCAACTGCCAACCCGAGAAGTGGGCTGTGCACAGTGGCTCCGGCAGAGTTAGACACGGTAGCTTAATCATCTCCTTACAACATCCTAGGCAACACTACTCGCAAAATGTAAGTCGTTTTGTCGGCAATCATGCAAATCGCACTCCCTTCGCGGGGTGCTATTTCATTGAGTGGGAATAGAAGTGCACTTCTCATGCCGATAGTGCCCAGCAGAGGCCATGTCGTTCCGAGACACGGATTGCGAGTCGCGGAGCAACTCATTCACATCGAACATTTGGTCATACACTTGGCCATGTTGTCGACTTGCGTGCCTTACGCCAAATATTGCGACCAAACAAAACTGCCATTCCAACCCTCAAAACACAGGTCGGAACACAGATTTCACGGTGATTTAAGAAGTAGCGGCGGAGGGATTCGAACCCCCGACACGCGGATTATGATTCCGCTGCTCTAACCAACTGAGCTA
>JAYVHC010000117.1:0-2332 GCA_043771575.1 Planctomycetia bacterium | reverse complement strand
GCTTTTCAACTTGGTCGCATCGCGTCGAAACGGGAGCGCTCCGAGTATCACGTGCGCATCCACACGGTCCCACCAATGCCGCACCCGCAGCACTCGGCCCATGGCGTAGTTATGTATCAAAGTGGGCCAAAAAAGACTTCGAGCCAGCCAACGCTTCATAAACGGTCGCAATCCTATTGTGCTAGATTAATCTCTCGAGCAGTTTCTATCGGGCTGATTACTATCATAGCCCGAACACCACCGCTCGGTGACGCGGGCACTTGCGGAATGCGCACGACAATCTGATTATGAAATGCGACGAATGACGGCTAGCATTTATGTGATCGCGACGATGGATACCAAAGGCGAAGAAGCTCGCTGGGTGGCTGAACGAGTTCGGCAAGCGGGGCAACCGGCGCTGACAGTGGATGTGTCGGCCAGCGAACAAGTGGTGACGTTAGTCGATGTGCCGCGCAGCAAAGTGCTGGCAGCTGGCAATTTGGAGGCGGCGGAATTGGGTTCTGATCGAGGCGAAGCGGTTGGCCAGGTGAGCTTGTGTTTGGGCGAGTACTTGGTGGCCGAGTATGCGGCCGGGCGCGTGGCAGGTGTGATCGGACTGGGTGGAAGCGGCGGAACTTCGTTGATTGCGGCTGCGGCACGGCGATTGCCAATTGGATTGCCAAAGCTGATCGTCAGCACCGTGGCCAGCGGAAATACAAGTGCCTACATTGATTGCAGCGATCTGGTACTATTCCCATCCGTCGTTGATGTAGCTGGCCTGAATGCAGTATCGATGGATGTGTTGCAGAACGCGGCGCACGCCCTGGTGGGCATGGTTGAGCGACGAAGCAAAATCACGAGCGAGAAACCACTGCTTGGCTTGACCATGTTCGGCGTTACAACACCCTGCGTGATGGCGGTAAAGCACGAACTGGAGAAGGACGGGTGGGAGTGCCTGATCTTTCACGCGGTTGGAACCGGTGGACGCGCCATGGAACGGTTGGTGGAGTCGGGTCGCATCGTTGGAGTACTGGACTTAACCACCACCGAAGTTGCAGATTATTTCGCGGGTGGTATTTTTCCGGCGACCGCTGATCGATTCGATGTGTTCACAAAACACGCGGTGCCGTTGGTGTTGAGTTTTGGCGCGATGGACATGGTGAATTTTGGTCCTCGCGCCAGTGTGCCAGAAAGGTATGCTGATCGTCAGTTTCATCAGCACAATGCGCAGATCACTTTGATGCGCACCACAGCCGCCGAGAATGTTGCCGCCGCCAAGTTTATTGCGGGCAAACTCAATCGAGCTGCAGGGCCTGTGCGAGTGCTTGTGCCAAAGGGCGGTGTTTCGAAACTGGATGCAGCGGGGGCACCGTTCTGGAATCCAGCGACTGACAGTGTATTGTTCGATACGTTTGCGTCTGAATATAAATGCGATTTCTCGCACCAGCTGTCCGTGCTGCCGCTGAACATTAACGATCCTGCGTTCGCGCAGGCAGTCGTTGACCACTTTCGGGAGATCGCCTGGATTACTTCACAATTCTCGTGAAGAAATGTTCATCGGATTGCATCAAAAGCTCTGTCCTAACTGTCCAATTGCGGCAAGTCTGGCAGCCACAAGCTACCCCAAAGGTGAGCGGCGATATGCGCAGAGATGCTCTCGTTCCCATGGGATTCTCACATAGATGACCTCTGACAACGACGGAATTCAACCGACAGGCAAATTTGAGGCACTCACTCATGAAAGTCATTTCTTGCCGAAGCCAGCGTACGAAATGCCGATAGCACAGCTGCTCTCCGCAGCGGGCGGGGTGCAAATTGTACACGGCTTGCTTTCGATCGAAGTCCAAAAACGCCGTCAGCAGTTCGGCGAAAATCAGTTGACCGAAGCGCCGCCCGTACCGGCGTGGCAAAAGCTCCTCGCTCAATTCAAGGACTTGGTGATTCTGATTCTGATTTTCGCCGCGGTCTTATCCGGTGCGCTCGGCGAGTGGGTGGATGCACTTGCGATTTTGGCTATCGTGATGCTCAACGGCGTGATTGGTTTTGTGCAAGAGCAACATGCGGAACAGGCCATGTCGGCTTTGCTGAAGATGTCGGCGCCTTCGGCTAAAGTCGTCCGCGAGGGAGTGCACCAGACAGTTCCGGCCATAACTCTCGTGCCGGGTGATATTATCCAAGTGGAGGCGGGCGACAACATTCCGGCCGATGCTAGGCTCGTTCAGTCCTTCAATCTCAAAGTCCAGGAAGCAGCCCTTACCGGTGAGTCCCTGCCAGTCGAGAAGATTGCCGACGTGATACTCGCGGCAGGCACCGCCTTGGGGGATCGCCAGAACATGGTCTACATGGGGACAGT
>JAYVHC010000116.1:0-2345 GCA_043771575.1 Planctomycetia bacterium | reverse complement strand
TGCGAATGCATTGGCGGTGAGCGTTTAGGCTGCCATTGCAGAAGTCGCAAATCGAACCGCAACATCAGTTACCGCCGCCATTGTTTGTTCGAAGTCGTTCCCCATTTGCCAACCGAAGCTTGGTGCCAGTCCAAAAACAGTTGAGGACAACTGTTCTACAATCTTGCGGCCGTAACATCGCCCGACAAACCCTACGAAGCAATAGTCGACTACACCACCAGCTCGCGCTCGCATCTTTTGGAGGAATGTTCTTGATCCAGGAACGATCGCGATCAAGCGGTTTCGAGGAGTTGTTTTAATTGTAGGCGCGACGTAACCGAGAACTTATTGTAATCCGCACACCCTAAATGTTGGCCGTCGTGGGAGTCCGAAGGTAACTCAGAACATAGGCCAAACAACATTCCTGGTGCGGCGCGAATTACTATCAGTTTATGCTATCCAACCGTTGGATGGCAATTGCTTCGAGCCGGTGACTGACGAATTGCCGAGACTGTCCCTGAGTGGTTCCGACCAGCTCAGAGGCCTAAACCCGAGACCTTCGCAGCCACCGGTTTGCTTTCTGCTTACGAATCCTCAGATGACGCTCTACTGGACAAGGACCATCAATAAGTACTTCGACCCGGAAAGCTGCTCGATCGCAATTTCACCACTAACTGCTCCAGAATAAGGCCAGTTTTAACATGCCCCCGCTCCCTGAGAATTTAACCTCCGACGCGCCAAGCCTACCTGCGATTCTGATCGGCATCGACTGGGCCGATAATGAACACGCTTACTGCGCCCGGCTACCTGACGGCACGGCTCGTACCGGTAGCTTCAAACAGAAGCAGCAAGCCATCGAGTCCTGGATTGCCGAGCTTTGCAAGGCCGCGCCTAACGCTATGCTTGACATCTGTATCGAAACCTCGACCGGACCACTGATCAATGCCTTAAGCGAATACCCACAGGTCCGCATTTTCCCGCTCAATCCGCTCGCGCTGGCCAACTACCGAAAAGCATTTGCACCAGGTGGCGGGAAAAATGACCCCGTCGATGCCAAGCTCATCATGCAGTTCGTCGTGCACTACCGCGAGCAACTGCGGCAACTCAAGCCAAACTCGCCGCAGACACGAGAACTTGCCGCACTGACACACGATCGACGCACGTTCGTCCAGCAACGCGTGGAGCTATCGAATCGCCTCATGACCAAGCTAAAGGCCTATTTTCCAACGATTTTTGAGCTAACTCCAGCCCGCGCTTACTCTGCGTTCATCGTCTCGCTCATCGTCCACTATCCGACTTTGCAGCAAGCTCAAAAAGCGGGCAAGACAAAACTCAGGAAATTGTTCTATGGCAAAGGTACCAAAGAGAAAATCGAAATGAGGCTGCAGTTGATCATGGATGCTAAACCGCTAACCAGTGATCTAGTCTTGTTGCGTACCGCCGCTCGGCAGTGCCAAATCATCGCTCGTCAACTGCAATTGCTCAACGAATCCATCAAGGACTACGACGCCCAAATCAAGATGCTCGTTAAGCTACACGTCGACTACAAGATCGTCTCAAAATTACCTGGAGCTTCCTATCGAACGCACGCCCGAATCATCGCCGCCCTAGGTGATGATCGCGCGAGATTCGCCAACGCCGAATGCCTCCAAGCGGCTACCGGTATCGCTCCAATCACCACACAGAGCGGTAAATCAAAACTAGTTTCCGCGCGTTGGTCCTCCTCTAAATTCATGCGACAAACATTCCACGAATACGCCGGTCTATCCATCGGAAAATGCGACTGGGCCAAAGCCTACTACGACGCTCAGATCGCCAAAGGAAAGTCCTCTCATACTGCCAAACGTGCCCTCCACTTTAAGGGTTTGTGACAAACCCGGGTTAGGCGGCAGTAGAGAAAAGTCAAACACTGCCAATAGACAGGACTTGATCGACCGAGATGGAAAAGCCTTCCCAGTATCGTCCGCTGGCGATTTGGCCGACACCGTATTCACCTAATGTAATGTAGCTGTTGCCGTTCAGACCAAGAACCGTGATCACGCTCTGCTCGGGGTCGACGATCCAGTACTCCGCTATTCCCGCCTTGGCGTAGTCGATTCGTTTGTCTACGTAATCCCGCTTATGCGCCTCGGCACCACTGCTCACGATTTCGACCGCCAAATCAATTTTGCTGGGATAGCCGCGAACGTCCGTTGGAAAATGTTCTGGGCAAACATATAGCAAATCAGGTTCGCGAACTGTGCCCGGAAATAATCGCGTCGGAAGCGGGGCCATCAGGACTTTGCCACCAATTTTCTCAATCCGTAAGTGATCTCTCATTTGGTCGAACAAGAACTCAAGAATCAACTGATGAAGCCATGTCGGCA
>JAYVHC010000115.1:0-2591 GCA_043771575.1 Planctomycetia bacterium | reverse complement strand
GGCACCCGGCGAAATCACCATACAGTGTATCGAAGGTCGTGTTCAGTTTACTGCGATGGATAAAACGGTTGAGCTCACTGCTGGCACGATGTTGTACTTAACGGCTGCACAACCCCACGCATTGCACGCAGTCGAGGATTCATCGTTGCTGGTTTTCATCTCGCTTCGCAAGAAGGTGCTTTCCAAGGCCTAAGTGGCTTGGCAAAACCTAAGCAAGTCATCGATAAGTTGGGCTCGATGCGAGGCGAAGATTCCATGCGGCGCCCCCTCATACTCGATTAGTTGCGATCCGTTGATTGCCTTGGCTGCTGGCCGGGCTGTGGCGTCGATTGGGACTGTCTTATCGTGCGTGCCATGTACGATTAAGGTCGGCAGATTGAACGATTTGAGATCCGGACGAAAGTCCGTTGTTGCGAAGGCATGGACGCAAGCCAGTGTGGCCTTCAGCCCAGCTTGCATTGCCATCGAGTGTGTCCAGGCTAGCCACTCGACACTAACTGGTTTTGACAGTACACCCACGCCATAGAAATCATTGAAAAACGTAGCGAAGAAATGCGCACGGTCTTCAGTCAAACTCTGACTCATTTGGTCAAAGCTCTCTTGCGGTACACCATGGGGATTCGTATCGGTTTTCCGCATGTATGGAACAACGGACGAAATCAGTGCCGCAGAACGAACGTGGCTTTTTCCGTGGCGCGTTAGGAATCGCGCAACTTCACCGCCCCCCATCGAAAAACCTATGAGAGTGACGTCCGATAGTTGAAGCGTCGATAGAACATCCGCCAAGTCGTCCGAAAGCGTGTCGTAGTTGTATCCGTCCCAGGGCTGACTTGATCGACCAAAGCCACGTCGATCGTAGGCAATCGTTCGAAAGCCCGCATTTGCAAGCGGCACTGCTACATCGTCCCAACTGTCAGCCGACAATGGCCAACCATGGATCAATACCAACGGGCGTCCTACGCCCCAGTCCTTAACGTAGAGTTCAACTCCACTGCGAGTCATAATGGATGGCATGTTCATGTCTCCTCTACTTGTAAATTCGCGAAATTGATTAGCCAACGAGCCCGACTTATCGGCGGTGGACTGGGATAGTACCCGAGTGTCCATTCCGCTAATAAGGCGAGCGGCACATAAAAATATACCTGAGCCGAACGCGCTAGTGTCAGGCATCTGCAGCGCAGCGCCTTGAGTACGTTATTACCTGCAGCTCGACTTATTGAAAAAATCACACGTCCTGGAACGTAATATGCAACCCGTAGTTTAGACGTACCGGTAGCTGCGCTCACCTGAGTGTGGTCTGCAGTCTGGCGACCGCACCCACGGGTATGTTATTTCCTGCCGCTCGCCTAACAGCAATCGGCGTGCCATTGGACTCAAGTGTTGTGTTCGTGAAGGTAGGTTTCAGCTTCAACAATTTCCCATCCCTCTTCGCCATCAAGAACTAATACTCGAGTGTGAAACCTTGCGACTTGAGGACGATGGCTGATACTTATCAAGGTTGTTCCGGACTCGACTAGAATACGGTAGATCTCCGCTTCATTGTCTTCGTCGAGAGCACTCGTCGCTTCGTCAAGAACCAAATACGGACGCTTGGAAAGAATGGCTCTCGCTATCGCCAATCTTTGTTGCTCTCCCAACGACAAGACCTTTCCCCAGTCAGACGTAATATCAAGTCCGCCGCAACGTTCGACCAGTTTTGGCAGTCGAACAATCGCCAATGCCTTTTGCAAATCGGCATCGCTGACACGCGAATCGGACATAGGATAGAGCAGTTGGTCTCGGAGGCTTCCGATCACCATGTATGGCTTCTGTGGCAGGAACAGCATTTCGTCAAGATTTGGACGCGAGATGGTACCTCGCCCCATAATCCACAATCCGGCAAACACTCGCAGCAAAGAGCTTTTGCCTCCACCGCTCGCCCCGGCAATTAGCAATCGCTCGCCACTCGCCAATTTAATGCATAGATCTTTAACAAGTATGCGTTTAGCATCGGGTGTTTGGACCGTTACTTCTTCAAAGGCAATCGCTTGGTCCCGCTTGGTGACTATCCGCGGAAGTGCGTCGGTCGCCGGCTGTTCCTCCTGTTCCTCGTGATCATCGCGGAGCTTGAGACTCCTTGCAAACCGATCCAATCGTCCTACGCCTGCAGTGAAATAACTCAACTGGTCAAACTTATTCACCACAACATTTAACGCTCCAAACACCTTGACAAATGCACCAGTCGCTGAAACGACGGCACCGATTTCAAGCTCACCACTCATCACCCGTGGCGCGAGAATGATTCCTGGGATGATCAACGTCGCTGAACTATAGGCAAACTGAAAAATATTGAGAAAAAATTGCCAGTTGATCAATCGGCGGCTATTGGCGACCACATCGTCAAAGCGACCCAGCGCGTACTGTGACTCGCGTTCTTCGCCACGATAAAACGCAATCGATTCGGCGTTCTCGCGAACTCGAATCAGGCTGAACCTGAAATCGGCTTCGTTTCTCAACTGGAAGAAGTTCAGACCCACGAGCGGTCGTCCAAACACAACTGTCGTTAGCAGTGTCCCAGCTATCGCGTACAACAATAGGAACCATACCAGTGA
>JAYVHC010000114.1:0-5909 GCA_043771575.1 Planctomycetia bacterium | reverse complement strand
CATCCTCTTCGCAGCATGAGTGCCAATGTTCAGTAATTCCTCGAAACTGTATTTCGCATCCTGTAGCTGTTTCTTCATCACGGGGCTGTCGGCGCTGATTTGCGAAGTCTGCTGGATACGAAAAGCATCGCTAGCGTTCGGCAGCTCTTCTTGGGCCATGAGCTTGGTGTTGGCCGTATTCTTTGCAGGATTGGCCGTGGGAAGCTACTTTGTGGGACGATTCAGTCATCGTTCCACCACGCCCTTACGAAGCTACGCATGGCTGGAATTCGGTGTTGCTTGTTTGACCATCGCCAGTCCGTTGACCTTTCAAGCAGCGGATTGGGTGTATGGTCAATTCTACTCAAGCATCGTTCATTTGCCCTGGATGTTAACCTTGAGCCGCCTCGTTTTGGCCAGCGTTGTCATGTTGCCAGCGACAATCATGATGGGAGGTACTCTTCCGCTATTCTGCCATCAATTCGTTCGTGAAAAGCGAGGCATTACACGCGGGATCGGATTGCTGTACGCGATCAACACGCTCGGTGCGGCCGCCGGGGCATTACTGTGTGGATTTTGGTTAATACCCGTTATTGGTGTAAACAATTCGCTCTTTTTAGCTGGCTCACTCAACCTGCTTGTTAGCCTATTTGCTTTTCAGTATTTTCGATCTGTTTCCATAACCGACGACGTTGATTTATCTCTCAGCAAGGAAGATCGCTGGCAATCCGAATTGAAATTGACGACCCGACTTGCCCCGAGGGAGCGAGCGATACTGACCGGGGTGTTTTTTGGCGTCGGCTTCGTGGCGGTTGCCACCGAAGTACTCTGGACCCGCTACTTGTCGCTGTGGATGCCGAACACCGTCTACACCTATAGCCTTGCACTCAGCGTAGTGCTTTTAGGAATTGTCATCGGGAGCGGGATGGCGGCGCTGATCATTGACCGTGTTCGCGGGCGGGCGGGACTGATCGGTGGCTCGCAGATACTCAGTTCTTTACTTGTGATCCTGGTAATGCAACTTCCTCCTGATTGGTGGGGCGGCTGGTTTAACGCCGTTTCTGTCCCTCAACAGTTGCTCGTCGTATCGGTAGTAATGCTTGCCCCATCGATCCTCTCCGGTTTGTGCTTTCCGCTTGCGATCGGCATGATCGCCAGCGACTCTAGTCAAGTCAGCATGCAGACTGGTCGTATGACAGCCATCAACTTACTGGGCGGCATTGCTGGTTCAACAGCAGTTGGGTTTTTGATGTTGCCGTACTGCGGGCTTTATTACACCTTACTCTTGGTTACCGGGATGGGGATGCTGTTAGGCTTGGTGGCACTGTGGCAATTGGCACCGGTGGTTCCAGTTTGGTTTCGACTTTGCGTGGGCATGCTTGCCGCCGGCCTTTGGGGCTTCATACCTGCTAATTTCCGAACGCAATTGCCGCAGGCCTTCCTCGCGTCCGGCGCCCAATTGGTCGACTTTCGTGAAGGCGCCAACGCCAATGTCTCCGTAGTTCGCAGTGGTGACCTGTTACAGCTCGAAATCAATCGTATGTGGCAAGGACAAAACGTTAAGAACCATCAGGTATTCGCTGGGCACATACCCGCCTTGCTTCATCCGGCGCCCAAGGACGTATTGGCAATTGGGTTGGGGACGGGCCAGACCGCCCGTAGTTTTCTAGCCCACGAAATTGACCGATTGGATTGTTTGGAAATTGAAGACGGCTTAGTTGACTTGTTGCGGGCACATTTTGACGCGGCCTGGATAAACGATCCTCGCGTCCATGTTTTGATCGAAGATGGACGCAATTATGCTACCCACACTCAAGCGACTTACGACATTATTTCCATCGAAGTCGGGCAGATTTATCGGCCTCGCATCTCCTCTTTTTATTCAGCTGAATTTTATGACCAGTTGCGGCCAAAATTGCGTCCGAAAGGAATTGTCTGCCAGTTTTTGCCTATCGAGTTTTTCGGTCAAGCTGAATTTCGCACTCTCATCGCCACCTTTAGCCAAGCGTTTCCGCAAAGCGTCCTGTGGTACAACACTACGGAACTTCTGCTGATGGGTTCGGCCGATGATCGCATTCGCTTTGATCCGCAGCATTTTTCGAGCATCCTAGCCAACCATCCGGAACTGAAGGAAGAGTTAGATTTCGCGTATTGGGCTGGGCCTGACAATTACCTCTCGCGACCGGAAAGTTTTTCGGCGGGATTTCTCTGCGGATCCAAGCAACTGCAACAATTGAGCGAAGGAGTTGCGGTTTATCGCGATGACCGACCTTACCTTGAATACCTGCCGCTACTCACTCAGTCGGACGCTCCCAACATTGCCGACCTGATTCAGAAGCACTTGGCTCCTTTGGCTGACTTGACCGATGATTCAGCCATCGACGCCACTGTCGCACAGCGGATTCGAAATGAAAACCTACAAGAGATCTCAGCCCGCGCCATGCTTGCAAAATCACAGTCATTTGAAGCCGCAGGACAGCTGGAAAGTGCCTTCGAAGCGATTCACCAAGCGTTGAGGATTCTTCCCAACTACCCACGAGCCAACTTAAGTATGGGTACATTCCTTCAATCCCAAGGAGAACTAGAAACGTCGCTCACGTTCTACCATCGGGCGCTGGCACTTCAACCAACCAACGCGCGAGGACTATTGAAAACAAGCGAGTGTCTCATTGCTCTGCAACGCTTCGATGACGCTGTTCAGCCACTGCGTCAGTTGCTCGGGCAGCAGCCGAATCATATCCGCGCTCACGCGATGCTCGGCGCCGCACTGAGTTCGCAGGGCACGCTCGATGAAGCTGAAGAACATCTGCAAAAATCTCTGGCTCTTGCCCCAAACCAGCCCGATGTTCTTGTTAGTCTTGCAGGCGTCTACCTTCAAAAGAAGCAGGACTCATTGGCAGACGCTGCATTCAATCACGCCAAATCCATGGAACCAAAGTCAACCACTCTGCTAGTTACCATGGGCTGGGCCTATGGACAAGCGAACAGAAATCACGACGCACTGAGCTGTTTTGAAGCGGCGCTGGCGATCAACCCGCGCGAAACAAGAGCGGTGCTCGGCCTGGCCAACGCCCTGCAATCAACCAAGGAATATTCCAAGGCGCAGCAATCGTACTCGAGCCTGGTTGCTGCCTACCCAGATATGTTGGAAGCTCGCATTGGCTTGGCGTATTCATTGCAAAGTGAAGGCAAATGGGACGAAGCGCTGCGGAATTTTCAAGCCGCGATCCAACTCGCACCTGACAATCCCAGCATTCTCGCCGCTTCAGCATGGATCATGGCGACCCATCCTGATCCCGCCAAACGCGCTGCCGCGGAGGCGGTGAGACGAGCCGAACGAGCTTGGAAAATTACCCGTGAACAAGCTCCCCAAGTCGGCGATGCTCTAGCGGCTGCCTATGCAGCCAACGGCCAGTTCGATCTGGCCGTTGAAACTTCCAATCTGGCCATTCAACAGGCCCAGGAAAAGAAGATGCCGGAGACTGCGGCGGATCTGGAACGCCGCAAATCTCTGTACGAACAAAAGCAAATCTATACGCAATAACCGAATTCGCTCGGTGCTTGGCTACTTGCCAATTTGCATTTTCAATTCGCCGGCGCCATAAACCTTTTCAAGGGCTTCCAGCACCGCAGCGATGTGGACGCCAACGGCTCGGCCTTGCTCTTCGCTATGGTAGAAGTCTGCGGTCAAACTTTGGATGTTACCGTCAAAAATCACGCCAACCAGTTTGCCACTGCGATCGACGATCGGTGACCCCGAGTTGCCGCCGATGATGTCTGCGGTGCAAACGAAGTTGAAAGGCGTCGTGCTGGTGATCGAGTTCTTCGCATCCTGCCAACTCTTGGGCAGCACCCAAGGATCTTTCGACCCATGCTGCTTCGCATGCTCAAAAGCCCCACCCATCGTGGTCTGAGCTGGCACGTCGGTTCCATCTTCCTTGTAGCCCTTTACCAAGCCAAAAGCCAAACGCAGTGTGAATGTGGCGTCGGGATAGGTGGATTCGCCTTCGAGCTGAAATTTCACGTCCGTGATTTTCGCATAGGCTTGACGTTCGCGTTCGTCCAACTCTTCTGTCCGTTCGCGCAGCGCGCGGTATTCCGGTTCAAGCGTTCTCGCCAATTGAATCAGCGGATCTTTGCTAGCCGCAATGCCGTCTAATCCCGAGGCGACAAGTTTTTTACGCGCGTCGACTTCGAACAAAGTTGTTCCCTCAACCAACTGCGCAGCCAACTCTCGCGGCCCCTTGCCACCCAGAACCTTTTGAACCAGCTCGTCATCGCCGCCACGTTTCTCCATGAAGCGCGATAGCTCGTCGGCCAGCATGACTCGCTCCAAGTCATCGTAAAGCGGAGCCGGCGAAAAAAGTTCTTGTTCCAACGATTCTCGGCCTGCAACACCATACTCGCGCAGGCGTTCTGCACTCGGCTTCTTATCTTCGGCAGCCATCAACACCAGATCTTCCGCAATGGCGTACAGATGGCTTCGTAAGGAAGCCTCGCGATTTTGTAACTTCAGTCGCTCGCGCTGCACGTCGGCGATCGTCTTCCACGCATCGGCGTTACCCGCTTTTTCTTGCATCTTCTTTTCCAAGGCCCGCTTGTTGGCCATGAAGGCGGGATCTTGGAGCCCTGCCAGCATGCCCATGTAAGCTTTGCGTGAATTTTGAATACCGAACAGTTCATCTTGACCGCGTCGAGCTTGTTCAGCACCGCCGAGCGCATACTGCTGCAGCAAATTCTCTTTACGTCGCAGTAGATCCAAAGTGCGAGGCATACGATAATCACGCTGATAGGCCAGCGCGTCGGGAGTTAGAATACGTTGCGTGCGACCAGGGTTGCCGCTGACAAAGACCAAATCACCTTCGGTCGCACCCTGGGGATTCACCGCCAAAAAGTTCTCGATTTTGGCGGGCTTATCGTTTTCATAAACTCGGAAAATCGTCACGTCCAAACAAAACCGCGGATATTCAAAATTATCCGCGTCGCCCCCAAAAAACGCAGTCGCCGCTTCCGGAGCCCAAACCAATCGCACGTCAGTGTATTGCTTGTAGCGATACAAATGATATCGACCGCCGCCGTAGAGCGTCACCACATCGCTGCGCAGACCGGTTTTTTCTTTCGACTGCTGCTCAATGCCCGCGATCGCCGCGCGTCGCGCTTTGGCAGCATCGCTGGCGACAACGCCTGTTTTCACGGATGCATTGACCTGTTCTGTAACATCTTCGATCGAGACCAACTGGTTCAGCTCCAAGTCGGGCGCTTTTAATTCGTCCGTCTGAGTCTTTGCATAGTAACCATCGCTATTGATATTCCGCTCTGGCGTCGACAGCTTGTACAGCGTATCAGAGGCAACGTGATGATTGGTCAGAACCAATCCATTGCTTGAGATAAATGATGCCGAACCGCCAGAGTTGAAACGTACGCTCGACAGCATCAAGTGCTTTGCCCAAGCATCGTCGACGTCAAACTTGTACTTATCTTTCAACTGCGACTTCGGCAGGGAATTAAACAACCACATACCTTCATCTGCAACTACGCTAGTTACCAGCATCGCCTGCAAGCAGGCGCACAAAACCGCTATTTTCATTGTGTAATCTCCTCAAAGCAAGGAATGAGTCTGACCGAATGTTCCCGATTATAGCGTTCATTCAACTTCAGGACCGAACCTGCACTAGCGTGCAACCCGTCCCAGTGAGCCGACGGCGCGAGCCGCGGGTGTCGGAGTGGTTGAGTTGCCGCGATCGGTGACTGCCAAACACCTAACTATTCGCGGCGAATGGATTGCCACTGGATGAAACAATTGACTTGCACGACCAGCACTTCGAAACCCGCGGCTAGCCTGGATATTGCATACGCTTATTGGTTAAGACCTATCGCGCGAAAGCCTTAGATCTGGTATGTAAAGGAGTTACAACACTTCAGAACAACCA
>JAYVHC010000113.1:0-2879 GCA_043771575.1 Planctomycetia bacterium | reverse complement strand
CAGCGCTTCAGCCCATCCGCCAACAAAAGTAGTAACTAACCGTGAATCGAATCGTGAATTTGCGTAGCACCACGGAACGACCGGATTAGAACGCTTATTTGCCGCAGCAACTACGTTAATGTTACAATGCTCGGGATAGTTCACTTATTCCGGGAGTAACAAAGATGCTTCCAACCGGTTATACCGCAGTAATTCGACAAGACGGACCGTGGTGGATTGGCTGGATCGAGGAGGTTCCCGGCGTCAATTCGCAAGGCTCAACCCGTGACGAATTGTTAGCCAACTTACGTGAGGCACTCGGCGAAGCGATTGAGATGAATCGAGAGGACGCGCGGAATGCCGCAGGAGAATCGTACGAAGAGGTGGCGACCCAACTGTGAAGCGTCGAGACCTAATCCGGCACTTGATCTCGTGCTGCCATTGGTAGTGCAGTTCACTGCGTTAATTAAGGCCTAGTTCAAAACGGAACGTCATCTGCATACCAGCCACCATGGGAGGCTTCGTCCGCTAGGTCCGTGAAGGAGCTCAAAAGCTGCCTGAGTTCCGCAGCGACGTGCAAGGCCTTTCGCCAGCGGAAACCGCAGGGGGCTCCGGAGCCAAAGTTGGTTTCGCAATCGCCGCCTTCTGATTTGTCAGTTTCAACCTCGCCAGCGTAAAGCTCCAGTTGAGTGGTCAATTCATTCAGGCTTCTCAGCAACCTTGTTACGCTTGGTTCGATGTTGCGAGACAATTGCAGCTTGTTCGATTCTTCGCATGCCTGCTGTAACAAAGCGTACGCATGCGGAAGTGCTTCAATGTGCTGTTCCACTTCCGTGCGAGCGTCAAACTTTGAAGCGCGGCGGAGCTTTACAACCAGTGACACCACGCAATGCGCAACTTTGCTTAGTCTTTTTCCCAGCGGAATCTCGCCCATCCCGTCATTCACACTCAGCCGCCAGACATCACCGAAGGTCGGCTTTGGCTCGGAATACTGTGGGGGCAGGCCCCATTCTTTTGCAAGAGCCCACTCCTGATCCATCTGCTCGCTAAATTCGCGATAATCTGCTTGATTCTGCTCCCACGATTCCATCGTTTCGTGGTGGTAAGCGAATGCGAACAAATCGTCCATGTTGCAGCCGTCCATATGCCAGAATCCGATGCCCGGCATCGCCGCCATAGCCTGACAACACGGGCAATCTGGATCGATCGGATGAAACTGACCGCCATTCGGCTGCCGTCGTCGTTCAAGATTAATGATGCCTCGCGGAGTCCGACTTGGATCTTCGTCCCACGGTGCGTCAAGCCATTGTTCACCCATCTTCCGCAAGCGAGTTACTTCGTCGCAGATAAATTCGTCGAGCTCACCTTGCGATTTTTCAAGCGCCGCTCGTTCGGCGTCTGGCATCGATCGCAGACCGTCCCAGCAGGCCCATGCAACTTCGCGAACGTAGTCGTAGTACATTACGATTTCACTGGTGTTGAATCCACTGAATTGAAATGCATGAGATTCCGGACTGATCCCAGGCGGACATCGTTCGAGCATACTCCACTGATGTTCACGGTCGCTCATGTCGCCGCTCAGTCGATCGTGGTCTCGCAGCAAAACGGTTCTAGGGAGTTGGTCCTGAAGTTCCGCACAGGGCGTCATCAGCCAATCAGCGTGAATGTCGCGAATGGTGTCGTAGTAAATGCGATAGTTGATGTCTTCTGCCGGATCTTCACTGCGAGCCAACTCGTGCATAGTTAACGATTCTGGCTCCGGCTGAGGTTCCTCGGCATACCGTTCGTTCCAGCTACGGCGACGTTCAATCCACTCCAAGCGAACTCGATTCGCAATCTCGTCTCTGTGCGGAAACTTCCTATAACAGCCATTGATGATCGATCGCAACATTGGCTCGCCATAGAAGATTTCACACAGGTCTGTGATTGGTTGTGCGGCTCGCTCTTGCCGACGCGTGCTCGCCGCCGCTTCCCAATTCATTGCCCAGTTCATTGCATTGTGCACAAACAGCCAATCATCTGCGAGGCGATAGCTGATGTGCAGCGTCCCACCCTCGACGGATTCGATGTTGTAACGAGTAATAACTCCCTTAGGCCCCGGAGAAGAATACGAGGAGTCGATCACCACCAACCGCGCCGCCAGGTCAATCACGACGAGTCCCGCGTCCCAAGGCTCTGCGTCGAGAGCGTGTCGAAAGTACGGGAAATGACCTCGCGCCGGCGATTCTAGAGCAAATCGATCCACGGCAGCATCCAGTTCCGTCAGCGAAACAGGGTCCGCACTCAACGCTGCAATAAACCACTCCGCCACCGACCCATGCACAGTCCCAGATCGGTCTTCGTTCGCGTCGCGAATAACAAGTTTGACTTCCGACATCTGCTACCCTCACTAAGACATGAAGCGAGTCACCTTTTTCAGCTGCGTTAGATAGAAGTCTCCATATCGTTACAGCTTGAGAATCTATAACGCATTGTCAACTAGCACTAGCCCCGACTCTCGCGGGGAAGTAGCACAAGTATACAGCTTCCGCTGCTTAGTCCAATTGAAGACGGTACTTTTTTGATCCACTCGAGTTTTCGCATCGTCACACGAGTCTCGTTATCGCTGGGTTCAGATGAATCGCAAAGATAACAATGCCGTCTTTGCTTAACCTCGATTTCCCACGGCTACTAGCACTGGCTTTACAACAGCAACCAATGCGGTGCCTCTGCAAACTGAGATGTTAAAAGTTCGTTTTAAAACTGCTTCTCGAAGTTATTTCTGTTGCGCAGTTCTAAGAAAAAGGGCAAAGTGAGCCGACGGCGCTAGCCTGGATATTGCATACGTTTATTGGTGAAGACCAATAGCGCGAAAGCCTTAGTTCTGGTATGTAAAGGAGTTACAACACTTCAGAACAACC
>JAYVHC010000112.1:0-2301 GCA_043771575.1 Planctomycetia bacterium | reverse complement strand
TGGGTGGTACAGTTGAAGTGGCGGGTGACTACCCAGGTTGGCAACCGGAACCGACGAGCCAATTGGTGCAAGCGATGACTGCACTTTACAAAGAGATGTTTCAAGAAGATCCGCACGTTGCGGCATGCCACGCGGGTCTCGAATGCGGCATCATCGGCGGCAAATTTCCGGGAATGGAAATGATCAGCTTCGGACCCAATATACTCGGCGCCCATTCGCCTGACGAACGAGTGCAGATCAGCAGCGTTCAAAAATTCTGGCGGTTCTTCACTGAGGCACTTGCACGACTGTAATGCGGTTGGCAGGCGAGTTACCTGGCAATCCTAAAGCCACGCATTTAACGCGTTCTCGTCGCCGAAGGCGGTGAGAATTCGTTAAATGCGGGAAGAGTGCGCTGTGTCTAGCTTTCCAACCTTAGCTTCATGCCAGGCAAACTGGCAGGGGAGCGGTATGAAAAATACTTGTGTGGTACAGCAAGCAACTCCGGGGCGTGAATTCAGCGTCGCGGAGATCCATTGCTACGCGGTAAATCTCTCTGTGCCGATCCCTAAATGCCCGCGATGGGTGTCCAGTTAGCCCTCACACGCAGCGTGAGGGCTAGCCGGGCGATTGTTACAGCAAGCCTTTACGAACTGCCCAAACTGCAGCTTGAGTTCGGTCAGAGACGCCGATTTTGCGCAGGATGTGCTGCACATGCTCCTTGACGGTTTCGTAACTGATATTGAGCGTGCTGGCGATTTCTTTGTTCGTCAACCCATTCGCCAGTTGCCGCAGCACTTCGCTCTCGCGCTGAGTCAGTGGAACCTCGACATCGGAGATGACTCGCGGAGTTGCCAGAGCGCCAGTGACCCGGCGAAGTTCTTCGCGCGTCCACAGGGATTCACCCTTTACAGCTAATTCGATACACTCGATTAAGCGAGCTCGAGTGTCGCTCTTGAGAACATAAGCGGATGCACCTAAAGCCACAGCGCGAGCAACATACGTAGGGTTGTCGTAAGTGGAAAAGATGAGTATCGGAAGTTCGGGGTAGTCCAGTTTGAGCCGTCCGAGTATATGCAGGCCGTCGCCACCGGGCATACGGACATCAAGCAAAACCACATTTGGTTTGTGGCTCGCGACTTTGCTCAGCACCTCTTCCCCGGTGTTCGCTTCGGCCACTACAGCAATGTTCGTCCCCTCAAGTAGATTTTTCAAGCCCAGTCGTACAACTTGATGGTCGTCAGCGATTAGCAAGGAAATGCTTGCCATGGATAAACCTCAACTTTTCTTTCTTCAAGTACCAAGCGGCGGTGCGTTTGGGTTTCTACTCAACCTTTTTCGATTGCGTTGCGAGCTATGAACTGGGCAACTTTCTAAGCATCCGCTCGAACGAAATTGCCAACAGGCACCTAACTGCGGCAAACTTTTTTGCTTCTATTGGCGATCTCTGCAGAGGGAGCGTCGCGGACCCTCAATACGTATCTTTCCGACCGAAAGCCCTCCTATTGTAAGCTGCTTGTTGGGCTCTTGTAAGCCTCGGTCGCTGAAATAAAGCCGTCATTGTCGGTGTCGTAGGCCAGAAAATCCTCACTTGAGCCCAGAAATTCAGCTTTACTGATAACTCCGTCATTATTGCTGTCGCTGGCAGCGAACCACCCAACTTCCACAGGGGGGGTGTCGCTTTGGCTGGGGGTGAAACTGACCGTCATTCGGTCGTCGGTACGCGCAATTTCCAGCCGGACAGCGAGTGGCATTTCGAATGGCGAAATCGAGCCATCCTTGTCATAATCCAGTCCGGCAAGGAAACTGGCAAACTTTTTCAATTCGATCTCTGTGAGGCGACCGTCGGCGTCCGCGTCGGCCATGCGAAACCAGGCTGATTCTGCGAGCATCCAGCGGGCTAGGATACGGCTGCCACGAATTGCGGTTAACCATTCCCAAGCGTTATCGAATTCTTCATCGCTCAGTTTCTCATCATTGTCGGCGTCGAGAACTTCGAACGCGCCCTCGCTCAACTTCAACTGATTACGAAGGAACGTGGCAACTTGTGGATTAGAAAGCGCGGAGGCTAACTGTGCACGAAGGCTTGCTCGGTTGGCTGCGGTGTAACTGTCCGTTACTCCGACAGCCAAGGCTGCTGAATTGTTGCTTGCCTGTCCGGCCGTTTTGAGCCTAGAGGTCCAAATTAATTCGCTTTCAGTGCCCACTGAGGCCGACATCGCGCCGCCCGCCTCTGCATTGATTTGAAACCGCGTCCTGACATCCAAATCAGGTTTGACAGTTGTAATTCGCTCTAGCTCTTTGCTCGTAATCTGCTGGTCG
>JAYVHC010000111.1:0-7124 GCA_043771575.1 Planctomycetia bacterium | reverse complement strand
TGCTCAACAACTTGCTTGGCGATCTCGGCAACTCGCATGTGGTTGTAATCTTCTAATGGGGCTTTCTCACGCCGACGTGAACGTGGATGCAGAATGGCTTTGGGTATGAATGCGTTGAGTCGAGGATGGGTCCACAGATCATCGAACTGATACCAATAACGCTCACCCGAGATACCGCCGTAGGCGACACACAAAGTCGGCGTGTAACCCACTTCTGTATCGCGCCACAAGTCCATCACATCTTCATAGGCCGATTGGACACTCAAGGTGTGCTCGATCCCCGTGTGGCCATCTACGATCATCGTCATGTTGTGCATGAAGGTCGAACCACCTTCAGGCACAACCAACATTTTCAACTCTCTGGCGGCTGCGATTACTTGCTGTCGTTGGTCGCGACGAGGCTGGTTGTAACTCTTTACGCTAATCGCTCCCACAGCCTGCATGCGTTGCAAATGGAACTTGGCATCCTCCAAGCTGTCGATCTCGGCGCGAAAACTGCCTGCGGCACCGTAGATGATCGTGCCCGTGGAGAAAATTCTTGGTCCCAGAGTTGTTCCCGCTTTGACCATTTCACTGGCTGAAAATACTCCCTGCGTATCGTTGGAAGGATCGTGAACCGTAGTCACTCCAAAGGCCAATCGCGCATAGTTGACCCAGTTGGCTTCTGGAGTAATTCCTTCGGAATCCATCGCACCATGTGCATGGGTATCAATCAATCCGGGCAAAATAACCATGCCTGGCATTTTAACCTTCTTGGCTCCTACAGGGATGTCGACTTCGTGCTTCGGTCCGACCGCCATGATACGGTTGTTCCTGACCATTAGCGTTCCGTTTTCGATAATCCCTTGCTTTCCCATGGTCACAATTTTTGCACCGATAAAGGCCACGACGGATTCGGGCTTGGCGTAGGGGTGCTCAAATCCCAATTCTGTTTTTGTGGGCGTGAACACAACCGTTTCAGCTACCGGCTTTGCTTCCGCATCCGTGGTTGTTTCAATAGGCGGTTCTGTATCGCCCTTCAAAAACGGAAACGCTTCGTCCAAACTTTGTGTGTAGAGCGTTGGACCAACCGTCCAGTGCAGTCGCTTGCTATCGCCCGAAAAGTGCACAAAGTCTCCCGACTCCTGGCTCATTTTGACCGTCGGCAGCGACGTGTTGGCTGGACCGACGTCGACCGAACTGCCTGTCTGTAGTAGGGGCACCAAGTAGACATTAAAACGCTCGATGAAGGCAATCCACTTGCCATCGGGCGCAACACGATAGTCCGTTCCCCATTGGCTGTTGCAGTGCTGACGAACGTCTTTGCCATCCATGCCAATCGAATACAGCCCCAGATTGTCGGCGTCTTTTGAGCTATTGCGATCGACGAAGAAAACCCGTTCATTGTCACTGGCGAATTGAGGATTGGATCCGGAAGCTCGCAGTTTAATAGGCTCACCCCCGCGAGTTGGAATTCGGTAAAGTCCAGGTTCACGCGACCAGAGCGGCGAGCGCAGATAACCATCGAACGACTTGCGATAAACAATCGATTGACCGTCGGGAGAAAACGCGGGTTCGAGATAGTGACCAGGTTGTGGGGTCACTTTCCAACCTTCGGCATCTTGTGGATCCGAGGAGGCGACGCGTACGGTTCCCAGTTTTTCATCATCCCAAGTGGCATAAACGATATGCTTGCCATCGGAGGAATAACTGGGATAGAACTCGAAATGATCCGTCTGATTGGTCAGTCGACGCGGCTCGCCGTCGGGTAGTTCGCGAACATACAGGTGCCCCAAAGTCTGAAAGACGACTTGGCGCCCTGCAGGCGAGACTTGTACCCAACGCAACATCTTGACGGGAAAATTCTCTGGTGCCACATCGACTGGAAATCTGACCGGTTTCCGCATTTCTCGTTGGTCGATGATATGAAACGGAATGATCTCATCTTCACCATCAGCGATAGTGATTCTGCGGATTTTGCCTTTCGCCCACACGATAACGCTCGTGCCATCCGGCGTCCATGCGTAGGCTGGATACACGCCATGGATGGCCCAAGCTTCCTGCATATCTCTTTCTAGTTCATCGTATAGCATTCGAATCGCGCCCGACTCGACGTCCATGATATGCAGACCGGTTTTCGCACCGACACGTCGCACAAAAGCGATTGATTTGCCATCCGGTGATGGCACCGGACGACAAGCCCCCCCAGGACCGGTGATGTAGTTCTCCGTTTCCCCGGTGGTCAGGTCCAAGCGTTTGACGACGTAGATTTGTTTGTTGGAGTCTTTGTCGTATTCAAATGCATCACCCGGAGTTGCGTCCTGCGAGTAATACAAATAACGGCCATCGGGCGAATAGATGGGCTCGTTAACGTCCTTCTGATCGTTGGGGCGTTTGGTTAACTGTACTCCCGACATAGCGCCCGCGTCGATCGACGAACGATGGTACATCCACATCTCGCCTGCCCCCAGCGATCGACGACTGGTGAAATGCTTGCGAGCCACCAAGTAATTGCTATCGCGCGACCAAGCGGCCCCATTTAAAAGATGTAAGGTTTCATTGGTTACTTGCTTGGCATGGCTTCCGTCGCGACGCATAATCCACAGGTTATCTCCGCCCCGTTCGCTTTTACCAGTTCGGCCGCTGGTGAATGCGATCCATTGTCCATCGGGGCTATAGCGCGGTTGCATATCCCACACGATGCCGCTGGTTAACTTCTTGGGGCTGTTTCCGTCGGTACCGTCGGCTCCCGTGCTGGGCATGGTGTAGGGTGGGTTGAGGCACGAAACCCACCGCTTTATCTGGTTCACCGAAACACCTTACAACTGCAAGGCTGGATCCGTTCCGAGAGTTCCCTCGATGCGCTGTAAGTAAGCGTCTGTGTTGAAGTACGCCAGGCGGTCGGTGGCTTGTTGCATTCGCTGCCGCAGGTCCATTCGCTTGACGACATCCGCGTGCGTGGTCTTCGCGCAGTAGCGTGTCAGGTATTTTAAGTGCCGTTGCCACAGTACGATATCGGAGTTGCGTTTGGCTTTTAGGCGCGCACGGTACCAGTCGCTAGAAAGCATCGCTTCGCAAGTGAACAGTGATCGAACTTCGGAATCACGAATCGACTTGCCGTTCCAGTTACCGTGGGCCATCACGGATAGAACCGCTTGGAGTGGTGGGCAAGCATATTGGTAACTGTTGTCTTGGAAGTACTGCATCGCGACCCGCTGTTGAGCTTCCACGATGTACTCAATGCCGTCCGCGAATGCTTCTGGATCTTGAGTCTCGGGACACAGGATGCGTTCATCGAAAACTTTATCTGGGTTGTCGAACATGCGACCAAAGAAGCGGCGAATGAAACGCGAGGTGATACGATAGCCAAGACGACTCGCCAGAATCGTGCGACCGTCGTAGGTGTAGTCTTCGAGTTGCTGCAACATTCCGCCAGCGATCAAGAAAGTCGGTTCGCGTTCCTCGGGCGTTAGCCGACACCAGAGCTCTGGTACTAGCAAACTAACGTCGTGCCCAACTTCGACAAAATTGCCGATGAAGCCGGCAGCAGTCGAGTAGCCACCCAGTCGCGTGAGAATCATGCCGACCAATGCGGCATTCAAATCATGCACCGGCAACAACGCATTGAAGGGACTCTTGGTAAGCGCGCCTTCGCTTCCGGCACCCGTCGTCGATGGACTTTTGCCCGTCAGCGAACAGACGTAGTCCATGAATAACTCGGGCAATTCTTGATAGTGGATCGGGTTGTAGACTGCCAGCGATCGAATGCCCGCGGCTTTGTCCGGCGGATTGTTTCGACGACCCGACAGGACCGCTGTGACCGGTTGATAGATCGGTGCGTCGGCGGCCAGGCGACGGAACAATTTCAAACCACGCATCGCGATGTATCGCTCGTCTGGGACGGCCAAATCCTGACGATCTTGCAAATAACGCGGATTCTTCGACGGTTCGCCATCAACTAACCGCGGATGCGCGGAACTAACTACGTAGGCAGCGCCCTCCTCAAGCGACTCTTTTAGCATGTGCTGCATGGGCTCAGTGAATTGATCAAAATGCATCACATCTTTGATGATGGCTTGGATGTGCTCTCGGTCCAGCGGCTCGAAGTTGCAGAAAAAATTATCCGCCGCGGCCATATCCAGCTCGGTCTGTTTATCTAGGCCGCGATGTACAGCGTCATCGGGACGTTGGAACAAACGGTATTCGCAGTTCGCAACGAACTTGTAGCTGCGATCAGAGTCAACTTGCCGGTCCAAATATTTTCCCGGGACGACCACGGACGCAGTGATGTCATCTTCCAGCTGAATCTTGAATGCTGCCGCGAAATCTTGCCGCAATTTGTACGTCTGCCAGCGCCGTTCGCTATCGAGACCGACTCGCAAATACATTCCGACCAGCTTGCGATTGTGATACTTCAGTTCATGGCCGGGTTCACCGTTCACCACATCGACACTGAAGTGTTCGCGCCAATTTCCTTGCCATTCGGGCTTCGAAAAACGTTTGATGATGAAGGCCATCGCGTAAATCGAGCCCGGTATCGATCGCAGCCACAAGTTGTATTCATCGGTGTATTCTCGCGATGTTGTCAGCAATTTGATCACGCTACCGAGGGTGCGGTGAGGGTCGAGCACCGAGCGGCTAGGACGTTCCTCGTAGTTCGGTTTTTCGGCTGATTCGAGCTTCCATCGCAGCGAATAATTTTTAGAGAACAGTTCGTCAAGTTTTTCGAAGTCCGACTTTAGATCGCTGACGAAGATCGGACCGCTGAGCATATAGTCGCGCAAAGACTTGCTGAGCTCGCTCTTGCCACCACCGCTGACGGTGCAAGGCTTGTGACATACTATTCCCTCTCCGCTAGTACCGATTAAACGCCACGATGGCGCCGAAGGATGCTTTTCCATGTGGATTTTGTAACCACTGGGGGCCATGTAGACTTTGTTCGGTTCCAATGAAATACCAAATTCACCCCCGTCGCTTAACCAACGAATCGTTTGGTCATACAAGCTCGCGCGAGCATTCTCAGGGATGTAAACCAATCGCTCGCAGAATTTGTCGACGCCGTATCCTTCGGGCTTCACGTCCACAAACTCGGCATATTCCCGCGCGACGTCCACAAAAGTGCGGCCGTTATAGCGCTGACTGTTGACTTGAAACTCATCACCGAGACTGTAACTTGGAAAGGCCATCGTGCCGCCCGCATGTTCCTCTTCGACGTTACCCATCAGGTTCGCGGCATAGCTGATCTGGGTCTTTACTTCTTTTTTGCAATAACCAAAGTAATTATCGGCGATCAAAGTAACGATCACGCCCGCAGCAGTTCGGCAAGTCACTTTGAACGCGCTGCCATCGTTGTACTTTTCATGGCGATCGCGATAGCACATCGAATCGCGGCGCTGCCGCCCAGTCGCATCGTCCCAATGCGGCAGGCCTAGATCGTACTTGGTCGCTTGAGTCAAATGCGGCGCCAAGATCACGCAACCCGTATGCCCGGACCAGTGCAACACGTCCAAACCTGCATCGTTCTCTGGCAACAGCGGATCGCCAGCGTTGCCAAAAATCGACTCGACGAAATCTAGATTACTGACCAAACCACCGGGCGCGAAGAAGCGAACTTCCATCGTTTTGTGTCGACAGTATCCCGGTACTGCCGGACAAACCAACGGTCGAATGAGCAGCGAGACAAACATGCGTGCCGGTTGATCACTGCCACTTGAATAAGGCAGCGCCAGCGAATCTGCGGGCGGCTTGAAGGACAATTGCAATAGTCTTGCGAACGCGCCCTTGGGCACTGCGCGTTTGTCATCGGGAATTGGCAACCCGCCTTCGCAAACGTGAAAGGTGCCTTGAGTGGTGCGTCGATCCGCGCGTGGGTTGTGGACGACTCCATTGTGCGTGCGATAGCTGGCAAGCAGCTCATTTTCAAAACGATCGCCATCGGCGGGCAAACTTAGAATGCGCGCCATACCGTGACGATCCAAGCACAGTGTCGGGTGCGGCAAGCGCAGCGGCTCGCCGAACGGAGCGTCGCCCAAGCACGAATGCAAGAAACCCTCGATGCGCTCATCGATTGCGGCGCGGTGCTCGGAAAGCAGGCGATTTTTCTCTTGCAGGTTCGAAAGCAACGCCCCTTGCCACATGGCTTTATGCTGTGCCGAGCCGGTAGTCGTCGGCAGCGGCAATCCACTGACCGCCAACTGCATCTGCAAATAATCGATGAGATTTTGCTTGTCCTCAGGTAATTCACCGTCGCGCCAACCGAGCGCTACCTGCGGGTCTTCCACCAACCAATCTTCACCCAATTGCTTCCACGAGATCGCCATACATTGCCCCTCAACGCAGCCTGAGTTCAATAAACGACCAAAGCAGTATAGTGAACTTTTGCGTCGATTCGGTGGCCAGGTTATTCTAAGCTGCGACTTGAATAGTGACGCGAGTGATTGTTGACTCGCGTAACGGAACCTTTTCGTTCATAGTTAGCCAGCATTGCCGGTTTAGTAGCCCCAAACCTGGAAAAATTTTGGAAGAGGTCATGCCAAGACTGTTGTACATAGCAACGAACCGTCACAATCGAGTCAAAGGCAACTGCTTCTATCAATTAAGGCGAGCGTTCAACGGCCAGCGATGCCAACCATTTGATTCGGATACGAAGGTTCGGATTCGAAGGGTAGGATGGACACGGTTCTACCTTGGATGAGAAGCTCGCCGCCCTGGAAATCCCTTCGTTGGAATGCTACATCATCCTGGAGCAACACACGCCGATTGCTATCGTGATGCGACGCACAGAAAAGGGATTTCTCCGTGAGAACTACGACGACATCGAGGCATCGATCCGATTGCCTTTCCTCGGATGCTCTTTGTCTCTTCGCGACATCTACGAAGGGATTGAATTTACCCCCACCTGTGTTCAGGAACCGTTGCCGGAATACGAAGTTATCGAGTGAACCAAGTAGTATCGATTTGACATTTCCAAATCATCGTTTTCCGACCCCCAAAAGTCGTGTAGTGGCGGCCTGCTCTCACACCTACAGCGTTAGCAATCAAAATCTTTGGGTGTTTGTGCAAAATCGATTGGCGCCCGGAACTCGGTTGCAACGCATTGTTCCTGGTTCATTTGAACCCGTCGGCTAAGTTTTTAGTATAGGCCA
>JAYVHC010000110.1:0-3727 GCA_043771575.1 Planctomycetia bacterium | reverse complement strand
GTGGTGTGCGGCGCAACAGTGCTAGTAATCCAGACCGAAGAACCGATCACGCTGTCATGGCCCAGAACTGTGCGACCGCCGAGAATGGTGGCGTTAGCGTAGATCACGACGCGGTCTTCGATCGTAGGATGACGCTTCTGGCCACGGATCAATTGGCCATCCGCATCGGTGGGAAAGCTCAGCGCGCCCAACGTTACGCCTTGATAGATCTTTACGTGAGCCCCGATCTCGCAGGTCTCGCCAATCACCACGCCTGTACCGTGATCGATGAAGAAGTATTCACCGATTGCAGCACCGGGATTGATATCGATCCCTGTATTTTGATGTGCCCATTCGGTCATCATGCGTGGTATGAAGGGTACACCCAAGCGGCGCAGTTCATGTGCGATGCGATAGACGGTAATCGCTTCGAGACCTGGATAGCAGAAAATGATTTCATCGCGGCTGCTGACAGCCGGGTCCCCATCGAAGGCGGCGTCGACATCGGTCGCCAGTAACTGTCGCAAACGCGGGATTTGTTGCAGGAAGTGGATCGCGATCGCTTGCCCTTTGGCTTCGTAATCGACTTGATTCTCGCACTCGCTTTTGTGTTGCTTGACGCGGTCGTCGTGTTGCAAAGCGCGACCGATCTGGGTCGTCAATTTATCGTGCAAGCCATCGATCAAGTTGCCGACATGGTAGGTCACGTTGCCGATGTGCAAGCCTTCGCGGCGACGGAAGCCTGGATACAGTATGTCTTTTAGGTCTTCGAGGATCGAAATAATCACTTCGTACTTGGGAAGTGGACAGTGTCCCAAGTGATTGATGCGGTCAGCCGCGGTGTAGGTGGCCACAATGGAATTGGTTAATTCTGGCAGTTGCTCTTTCAATCGAACATCAGATGCCATTGGATTTGACCCCTCGCTGGTAAACCGCTGCAGCGCAGCCGCTTTTCTGTCTGCTTCTCTCACAATGTTCGGCTGCTTTATGAGTTGGAATCCAAGCTCCCGGCAAAGCTCCTAGTTCCTTCCGTGTATTACCCAGTCTACCAGAGCAAATCTGGGCGGCAATGCAAGCTTGGGCGGGCTTGGATCCCTGAAAAATGTAGAACGGTTGTCCCCAATCGTTCTACAATAGCGGCATTTTTGACATTCTTTTCTTCGACTTGACCCCAGCGACGCAATTCCATTCTCGGCGCAAGATGGTAAAACTCTTGGCGGCGAGATCAGTTTGGTACCCATTAAAGCTATTTCACGGAAAGTTACCCTCGGTGTCTGAATTGCATCGTATCCGCAGAGCCCTCATCAGTTGCAGTGACAAACTTGGTCTCGTGGATTTTGCTGCAGGCTTGGTGTCAAACGGAGTTCAAATCTACTCGACCGGGGGCACTTTCAAGCACCTCATGGATCATGGTGTCGATGCGATTGATGTGTCAGAGTACACCGGTTTTCCTGAAATGATGGACGGCCGGGTGAAAACGTTGCATCCCAAGATTTTCGGCGGTATCTTAGCTCGGCGGGACAACGCGAGCGACCTGCTTTCGATGCAGGACGAGGACATTCAAGCCATCGATTTAGTGGTAGTGAATCTCTATCCGTTCGAGGCTACGATCGCACGGACTGGAGTCACACGCGACGAAGCCATCGAGCAGATCGACATTGGTGGCCCGTCGTTGATTCGAGCGGCTGCGAAGAATCATCAGTGGATTGCCGTGGCGACGCGACCCGAGCAATACAGCTCAATACTTTCGGAGATTGAAGCTCGGGGCTGCACTTCGTTATCGCTGCGCCGCAAATTGGCTGCTGAAGCGTTCGCGATGACTTGCAACTACGATCAAGCGATCGCAGATTACTTTAGAAGCGAATCGACCCAGGACGATTTCCCAGCACATCTCACGGTACGGCTTGAACGCAAGCATCAATTGCGGCAAGGCGAGAACCCGCATCAGAAGGGGGCCGTCTATCGCATTCCTCGCGATCGAACCGCAAGCATCGTGAATGCACGGCATGTTCATGGTAAAGAGCTGTCGTACAACAACATGCTGGACCTGGACAGTGCGCTGGCGATCGCGCGCTCTTTTGGGCAACCTGCGGCGGTCGTCATCAAACACAACAATCCATGCGGCGCTGCGATTTGCGCGCGACTGGGTTCAGCGACTCGCAAAGCCCTCGATGGCGATCCGGTAAGTGCGTTTGGCAGTGTGCTCGGTTTTAACCGGACCGTAGATATTGAAACTGCGGAAGTGCTGGCTGAGCCAGGCAGGTTTATTGAAGCGATTATCGCGCCGGATTTCGAAGCGGGCGCCGTAGGAATTCTTACCACGAAACCCAAGTGGCGCGATAACGTTCGCTTGATGCAGGTGGGGCGGCTTACCGAGTTGGTGCCGGAGATCACGATTCGTTTTGTGGCGGGCGGAGCCCTTGTCCAGGAAGCGGACACATTACCATCGTTTCACACCCAGTGGAAAACAGTCACCGACGTGCAATTACCCGAAGCGCTCCTGGACGATTTGCGCTTCGCATGGGAGATGGTACGGCATGTGAAGAGCAACGCTATTGTGCTGGCTCGCGATACTTCGCTGGTGGGAGTTGGGGCCGGACAGATGAGTCGCGTGGACAGTGTCGAGATTTCCATTCGCAAAGCGGGTGATCGCGTGGTCGGCAGCATTCTGGCTTCGGATGCGTTTTTCCCTTTTCCGGATTCGATCGAAGCTGCGGCGCAAGCTGGGGTTGCGGGCATTATTCAACCCGGTGGTTCGCGGCGTGATGATGAGGTCATTGCCGCGTGTAATCATCATCGCATCCCCATGATATTTACCGGAGTGCGGCACTTCAAGCATTAACCTCTGTTGGGTCAGACCCCGTTTCAAACAAACCTCGTGCATCAATGATCCAAACCAATTGATGCTCGCAACCAAGCGAGCTTCCGAAAATGTCGAACATTCTCCAACGGATCGTCGCAACCAAGAAGCAAGAGGTGGAAATTGCTATTCGGCAACGACCGCTGCGAGATCTGATGGCTGCAGCGCAGACCGTTCTTCCAGCGCGAGATTTTCTCGCGCCGTTGCGAAGTGCGCCGCCGATACGTCTGATCGCCGAAGTTAAGAAGGCCAGTCCGTCGAAAGGCATCATTCGTGAAGACTTTGACCCCATTGCCATCGCCAAGGCTTATGAAGCTGGGGGCGCAAGCTGCGTGAGCGTCTTGACAGACGTGGAGTATTTTCAAGGTCATCTCGACTACTTGAAAGCGGTCAAGTTGGCGGTTTCGCTGCCCGTGCTGCGCAAGGATTTTGTGATCCATCCGTATCAAGTGTTCGAAGCCCGCGTGGCTGGGGCGGACGCAGTGTTGCTTATTGCGGAATGCCTCAGTCGTCAGGAACTCCGCGGGCTTTATCAGCTTATTCGTGAACTCGGAATGTTTGCACTAATTGAGTTGCATGACTCGGCAAATCTAGACAACGTGCTCAACACGGGTACTGAGTTAATCGGCATCAACAATCGGGATTTGACGACCTTCGAAGTTAACCTTGAACGCACGATTCAACTGCGAAAGCGGATTCCGCTCGATCGCATCGTGATCGGCGAAAGCGGTATCGCCACTCATGCGGATGCCCTCAAACTACAAAAAAGCAATATTCAAGGGATGCTGGTCGGAGAGTCGCTGATGCGCGTGCCGGACATTCGCCAGGCGGTTGTCGATTTGTTAGCGGGCGTTCCGGAAACGCTTGTGCAGTAGGAACGCGTTAGCC
>JAYVHC010000109.1:0-11366 GCA_043771575.1 Planctomycetia bacterium | reverse complement strand
TATCTGGGGATCGATCGGTCACATTCGGCTTCGTTTTGCGGGTATTTAGCCAAACGATTTGTCGAGCGTGTGCCTTTGAAATCGTTCTTCTATTTGGATGGTACGAAGTTGCCGGAGTTGCTGCGGACACAAGCTTCGGAGCAGCTTTCGGGGCATACAATCGACTTGCTGTTGTGTGGGATCGGCGAAAATGGTCATTTGGCGTTCAACGATCCACCAGCCGACTTTGCGACCAACGAACCCTATTTGATTGTGGAGTTGGATGAAGCGTGTCGTCGTCAGCAGGTCGGCGAAGGCTGGTTCGATACGCTGGAGCAAGTCCCGACGCAAGCCATAAGTATGTCGATCGCCCAGATTTTGAAAGCTAAAAAGATCCTTTGCAGTGTTCCGGATCAGCGCAAAGCGGCCGCGGTTCGCAATGCGATTGAAGGCGAGCTTTCTCCGAAGGTGCCGGCGTCGGCGCTTCGACAGCACGCTGATGTAACGCTGGTTTTGGACGCAGCCAGCGCGACGCTGCTGTCGAATAGACCTCGCTGAACAGGACTAACTTGGCTGCATTGGCCAAGAAGCAGCGTAACTTGCTCATTTTTTAAAATGGTTCATCCGTGGATTCGCAACTTATAGATGGATGCGTTGATCTCCAAGTCAACGGATATCAGGGGATCGATTTCAATCAGCCTCAGAGAAGTGTAGCGGAGCTGCGTTTTGCAGCGGAAGCGATGCTCCGCGACGGCGTGCGACAGGCTTTGCCGACGCTGATCACGGGCAGCATTGAGGACATGTGCGCGTGCATCAATGGGCTGCGAGTGGCGATGGAAAGCGATCCAGTTTGTCATGAGTTATTCGCGGGCATCCATCTCGAGGGCCCGTTCCTCTCGCGCAAACCTGGCTTTATCGGCGCGCACCCGCCCCAACACGCTTTGGATGCAAACCTCACTGCGCTGGCTCGGTTAATCGAGTGCGGCGCGGGGTTAGTGAAGCTGGTCACGTTAGCTCCAGAAATCGATTGCGAGGGCGCGATGACTCGGTTTCTGGTGGAACGGGACGTGCTCGTATCCGCCGGCCATACCGATGCGTCGCTCGACGATCTTGACCATTGCATCGAAGCGGGTCTGAAGTTATTCACGCATTTGGCCAACGCCTGTCCGCCGGAAATGAATCGGCATGACAATATCATCTACCGAGCCTTGCGGCGCAGCGATCGTTTGCACTTTACGCTGATTGCGGACGGTTTTCATGTGCCGAAAATTCTCTTCGAAAACATTCTAAATTGGGTACCTCGCAACCGGTTGGCGGTGGTTTCGGATGCGATCAGCGCCGCAGGGCTTGGGCCGGGCGTGTATCGGTTGGCGGGCCGCGAAGTTTCGATCGGGCCGGACAAAGCCGCGCGCGATCCATCGGGAAAGCACTTCGTTGGCTCGGCCTGTTCGATGCGCGACGCGGACCGTTGGCTGAGTGCAGCGCTCGGGCTAAGCTATGAAGAACGCCGCGCGTTGCTGTTCATAAATCCCGCGAGTTGGCTGCAAGGCGATTTTTCGAAACCTGGCTGATCCGCACTTTTGCGTACGCGTCGGTCTATCCCATTCAAACTCGTCGATAAGGGGCCAACTCAATGCCAACCGTTATGTTCACGCCAGAAGCACTTGTACGAGTTGACGGACCGTGGGTTGACATGCTCGACGCGGCGGGTTTTCGAGTGAACTATCCTGAAGATAGCACCTTCACTCGAGGGCTTTGCGGGCAGGCGGAAACGATTCGTATACTGCGCGAAGCGGATGCGCTCATTGCGGGTGGGGAGTTTCTGACAGCAGAAGTTTTGGCCCAGTTGCCGAAGCTGAGAGTGATCGCACGCGCGGGGGTGGGGTACGATCGCGTCGATGTTGCCGCCGCTACTAGTTGCGGCATTCCGCTCACAATTACCCCGACAGCGAATCATGAAGCGGTGGCTGAGACGGTTTTTGCGTTGATGTTTGCGATCGCGAAAAGTGTCATAGCTAACGATGCGAGAGTGCGAGCCGGTGGGTGGCGAAAAGGGCCCACGCAGCCGATTCGCGGAATGACGCTGGGGTTATTCGGACTTGGGAGGATAGGACGCAGCACCGCCGTGCGAGCGCGCGCGATGGGGATGAAAGTCATTGCCACGGAGACTTGTCCGGACCAGTCGTTTGCGATGCAGCATGCGATTGAGCTGGTAGACTTTGGAACGCTGCTTGCAAAAAGCGATTACCTCTCGATTCATTGTCCGCTGAACGCCGAGACGCGAGGCATGTTCAATCGCGATGTATTTGCGCGTATGCGGCCAGGCAGCGTTTTCATCAACACTGCTCGCGGCGAATTGGTGCAGGAAGCCGATCTTGTTGACGCGCTAACGTCCGGTCATCTTGGCGGAGCGGGACTGGATGTGTTTGCTGAAGAGCCGCCCGCGGCTAGCAATCCGCTGTTTCAATGCGAACATCTGGTAGCCAGTCCGCATTTGGGGGGTGCCGACACTCTGGCTCAGCAAAGGATGGCCATCGAAGCGGCTGACTGCATTATCAAATTGTCGCGAAATGAATGGCCCACGGGAGCGGTCGTGAACAAGGAATTGCAACCCTCCTGGAAATGGTAAGTCACACCTATCGATGAAATGCGGGACGGAACTACAAATAGACGTTTTGACGAAGAATTCATTGAGGATACGTTGATGAGCCAAACCGGTTCGGTGGTGGTGGTGGGTGGCGGAATCATTGGAATCAATTGCGCTTGGTACCTCGCCCGATCCGGTTGGCAAGTTACGGTGATCGATCGCAAGACAGTCGGTGGCGCGTGTTCGTTTGGTAACTGTGGACTTGTATGCCCGAGCCATGTGCTGCCGCTAGCCGAGCCCGGAGCGTTCAAAGCAGCCGTTAAAGCAATGCTCTCTCCCGGCAGTCCTTTTAGAATTCAACCTCGGCTTGATCCCGCGCTCTGGAGTTGGCTGTGGCAGTTTTCACGACGCTGCAATCACCATTCGATGGTCGCCGCAGCGCATGCGATTCAGGCATTGCTAGTTTCCTCGATGCGCGAGTACGAGACACTGGTCCATGTGGACAAAATCGATTGCGAATGGCACGCCAAGGGTTTGATGTTTGCTTATCAAAACTCTCGCGCTCTCAATGACTACGCCAGGACCGATCAATTGCTAACAGAATTGTTCCATGAACCTGCAAAACGGCTGAACGCTGCGGAAGCGGTTGCCTTGGAACCCGCTCTGAAGCCAAGTATCGCAGGGGCTTGGATGTACGAGCACGATGCACACCTCAGGCCCGATCGCCTAGTGCATTCAATGCGTGTTCGCTTAGAGCAAGCTGGCGTTCAATTCAAAGAACAATGCGAATTGCTGCGGTTTACCGGCTCGCAGAAATCGGCTCAGGTGGTCGAGACGACTCAGGGTAACTTGCAGGCGGATGTGTTCGTCGTTGCGAGCGGTGCCTGGACGCCAATGTTGCGTGAACATTTAGGGTGCACCGTTCCAATCCAGCCCGGTAAGGGTTATTCGATCACCATGCCTCGTCCCAAGATCTGCCCACAAATTCCGCTGATTTTCCCGGAACATCGTGTAGCGGTGACTCCTATGAATTCGGGTTATCGGTTGGGGTCAATCATGGAATTCGCAGGTTACGACGAGTCGATCAAGCCGCAGCGCTTGCAGTTGCTGCGCAGCGGCGCGGAGCAGTATTTGCTGGAGCCGTATTGCGAACCGGAGCTGGAAACTTGGTACGGTTGGCGTCCGATGACCTATGATAGTTTGCCAGTGATCGATGCTAGTCCCAAATGGGGCAACGTGTGGATCGCTGCCGGTCATAACATGCTTGGACTCAGTATGGCACCGGTGACTGGACGGTTGATCAAAGAGTTGATTAACGGCGAACCCACGCATTTGGATGTCGCCCCCTACAGCGTAAAGCGTTTTTAGAACTTAAGATGCAAAACGCGGTTTGCCGGACAACGTCGCCGATTTGCTGGCGGCTAGTCAAGCAATTGTTCGAGCCGCGAAAGGGCGACCATCAATTGGTGCCAATGCACGACCAAATCAAAAGTATCCATTGAGGTGGCGTCTTCGCGATCGAAGCCGAGTTCGCTCAATTTAACCGTGTTGCCGAGGACCATGATGCCTTGAACAATGGCCACGTCCCCTTTTTCTTGAGGGCTCAGTTCAGCGTCGTCGTATACCGGAACAACTTGTTGCAAAGCGCGATGAACGACCCAGAGTGCGGCTTTTTCACAATCATCGGCTGAAATTACAGTGCGAATGGTTCCGCTTTGTACGTAGTATTTGGCCATGTTGAATACTTCCTTGAATCGTTGGCTATCAGGAGCTGTCGCAGGCGCGTTTGCCTGACACCACTATTTATCGCGGTGACTTGGACAAGTTAGGTCACTAGAAATGCATTCTGCAAGAATATTCAAGAAAACCGAACTTTGAGAGGTGTGCAATTCCCTCCAAATCCTCCGCGCCCTTCGCAGAGGCGCAGAGGCGTGCCACCCCAACGAAAATCTAGAAAAAGCTTAGTGCAGATACGCCTGGCGAAGTTTAGCAGCGCCACTGAGGATACTCTTGGCTCTTCCCAGTGAATCCCAGAGTCCGGCGTTGGCGAAACCGTGGAGCAATTGATCACTCATCTGATTCCAAATGATCGCGTGCACAGTCGGTTTGGCTAGCAGCATGCGAATCAGACTATCGCTCTTTAGTCCGTCAGGCGGGGCTTTGCTGCCGGTCATCCATGAAGAAACCCCTAGCCCCTGTTCCGCTCGCGGATCGCTGGTGAATTGTGACGGGTTGGTGACGATGATCATCAGAGGTATTCCGAGTAATCCCCAGCGATCGACCAAGCGGCTGATATCGATGGGATCTCTTGGCAACGAACCATTTGGCCAGGTATCGAGGTTTAATTGCAGCGCTAATCCGCTGAGTCCGAGGTCGGCGCGAATCAAGGCGTCGGCAAAGTGCAGAGGCGAAATACCATCGCGCTCACCGCCTAAATATTCGCTAAACGGTTGATCAATGGTCAGCAATACAGGTGTACGATCATCCGCGCGGCGGACCGTTTCGATGAGCGATACTGACATGCGTAATACTTCTTCATCGGACCATCGCATTTCGCCCGGTCCGTTTAAGCCAACTGCGCAATTCCACAAATGAACTTTGCCTCGATAACGTTCGACGGTTTCTCGTGCATGATCACCGGCTACTTTCATGATCGTATCAAAGCCCTCATTCAGCAGCACCATCCAGCGCGGCAATCCTCCGGGCCGGAAATTGAGCATCGGACCGACACAAACTCGCTGACCATTCTGTTGTGCCCACTCGACCTGACGATCCGCAACCGCATAGTTTCGCTGTCCAGAGGCCGACTCGATCGCATTCAAATCGGCATCAACAGCTATTAAGTTAAATGCCGTCTTGAGCGCGTCGCTGACACTGTCGATTTCGATTTGCGGTTGAAGGCGACAGCCTAGCAATGTCGAAAACCGACCCTCATTCTGCAGGCGAATATCAAGCACTTGGGAACTAAATACATCACACAGCAAGACACCGGCTTCGGTCGAGCTATCGATGGCCGCCTGCGCATGCTTTTCCTGCTTGGCTGGATTGTTGCGCGTGGTGATTGCATGTAGCAATTGATTGAGGGCTTGTTCTGAGAGCGGAAAGAACTCCGTCGGCAGCTTCAAGCCGATGCGCTGCCATTCGGCGCATTGATTCTTCATGCGAAACACCGTACCGCGTGCCAATTCGGCCATCAGCGAATAGGGCTGGTCGACAACCCGCAGACTGGTTGTCGACAAACAAATATTTCCGAGGCTGCGAGTCGGCCAGACAATGTTCAGCTTGCCTGACTCCTCAATATCGCGGCCAATGCTAAACTGATCACCTTCCAGCCGGCGATGGCAGAACCATGGAATCCCTTCCATTCCCGAGATGTATGCTGTTTCCCAAACGCGTGGGTCAATAGTCTCAGCGTTTGGGACCTTAAATCGAAGGTCACCCATGAAGGTTGGCTTTCGAACGGCAACGCGGCGGCATTCGGGTGACCGAAATGGGAGCTGTTGCCGAAAACTTTGAAAAGAGAAACGTTCCTACCACAGGCCAAGGCCAGCATACTGCCAATGTCCTGCGCTCCGAAGGGAAGAATTTAACTTAACTTGGTCAAAATTTCAATCAACCAGAACTGGTCAATCGCTTGATCGGCCACTGAATTCCTTTTCTCCACTGTAATCCAAGTTGTTGATACGAGGCTATTTGTGAAGCAATATCCCAGTCCAGTCACTAGCACAGATCTCGATTTCCCAAAGCGTCAAGGCAAAGTGCGAGATGTTTACGATCTCGGTGAGACACTTCTGATCGTCAGCACGGATCGAATCAGTGCGTTTGATTGGGCGCTGCCTGGCGGTATTCCGTACAAAGGCCGCGTATTGACGACTTTAAGCCAATTTTGGTTCGAGCGTTTGCCCGTCGAGCATCACTTGTTGTCGATGAAGGTTCCCGATCTCCCGCAGATCACCTTCGCACAGCGCGCGATGCTTGCCGGACGTAGTATGATGGTTCGGAAAGCCGAAGTGGTGCCGTTTGAGTGTGTCGTTCGCGGCTACCTTGAAGGCTCGGGTTGGGTTGAGTATCAGCGGAGCAGCAGGGTCTGCGGAGTCGCACTGCCGCCTGGATTAAAGCAGTGCGATCGACTGCCTGAACCGATTTTCACTCCCGCCACGAAAGCCGCAACCGGTCACGATGAGAATGTTAGCTTTGAAGTCATGGCCGACAGTATCGGAAATGAAACATCCACGAAGCTCCGCGATCTCAGCCTCGATGTGTACCGACAAGCCGCGACGTACGCAGCTAGCCGCGGGCTAATTATCGCGGACACGAAATTCGAATGGGGCTGGTACGACGGTAGATTGATCTTGATCGACGAAGTGCTGACTCCGGACAGTTCTCGCTTTTGGCCTGCCGATCTCTACGTCCCCGGCCACAGTCAACCTTCGTTCGACAAACAATTTGTGCGACAATGGTTGCTGGCCAGCGACTGGGACCGAAATAGCCCCCCACCCGAGTTGCCGATGTCAGTGGTACACCAGACCTCAGACAAGTATATCGAAGCTTACGAACGGTTAAGCGGCCTGCGTTTCGCCTGATTTCGCGATTTCAAAGGCGTTTGCAGGTGATTTTTGGCAGAAACACCTGGGGCCACTTCTTCCAGGCGGGCACCTCAGCGTTTCGGAGTTACGCTGCTACAATGCCTGCCTCACCCTTGTAGTGTGGCACGAATATAACACTTACGCGACGATCAACCGGGCGCAAAGTCACCGGGCTCAAACGAAATTCGATGTCAGAAAACCCCAATCAACCACCCGACAATCCTCCCAGCGCTCCGTCCGGGAACCTGGCAAGCGTCGCTCCTCAGCAACGTCAAGCGGCCGTGATCTTCATCTTCATCACGGTGCTGCTAGATGTTCTTTCACTTAGCGTGACGATTCCAGTCCTACCACAGCTGGTGAAAGAGTTCGCGGAGGGGGACTACACTCTAGCTTCGCGCTATCACGGTTGGTTCGTGACTGTGTGGGCCATGATGCAGTTCGTTTGCTCACCCATCATGGGTGCTCTCAGTGATCGGTTTGGCCGTCGTCCGGTCATCTTGCTGTCCTGCCTAGGGCTCGGCTTGGATTACATTCTCATGGCGCTCGCCCCAAATTTGACTTGGTTGTTCATTGGTCGCGTGCTGTCGGGTATCACTGCCGCCAGTTTTTCGACTGCAGGCGCCTATATCGCAGACGTCACAGAGCCTGACAAACGCGCCAGCAGTTATGGAATGCTCGGCGCCGCATTCGGACTGGGCTTTGTGATCGGCCCAGCCATGGGTGGAGTGCTTGGTGAATACGATTTGCGGCTACCGTTTTGGGTTGCTGCTTTTCTAACCATACTCAACGCGGTCTATGGCGCATTCATCTTGCCCGAATCGCTGCGCAAAGAAAATCGTACCGCGTTCTCGTGGCGTCGCGCGAATCCACTTGGTTCGCTGAAGCTGCTGCGATCGCATCCCCAGTTGCTCGGACTGGCCAGCATTCTCCTTTTGTATCAGTTGGCGCACCAAGTGTTTCAGTCCGTGTTTGTGTTCTACACAACGTACCGCTACGGCTGGACCGAAAAAACAACAGGCTTGACCCTGATGGTCGTCGGCTTGATGAGTGTTTTAATGCAAGGCGGAGTAGTGCGGCGTACCGCTCCCAAGCTTGGCGAGCGTCGAATGCTTATCATCGCCCTCGCATTCGGTGCTGCAGGCTATTTTATTTACGGAATCGCCGAAAACGGCTGGATCTTCTGGATTGGCATTCCCGTTTTTTCACTCGTGGGCTATTTTTCTGCAGCCATTCAAGGCCTGATGACCCGTCGAGTCTCCGCGAACGAACAAGGTCAATTGCAAGGCGCAAACAGCTCACTGATGGGTATCTCAGGTATGATTGGTCCCTGGATTTTCGCTAACGTCTTTTCGTTTGCCATCCACGAACAAGCTCCCGTAAAGTTGCCCGGCCTGCCATTCATCCTGGCTGCTAGCCTGCACATCGTAGCCCTGATACTAGCCATCATTATTGTCAAGCCAACGCCAACGGAGCATCGCGACGTACGGACAATGCGAGCATGATTGAGTTAGAGATCGAGTACCACGTTCCCACAGCAATCGATGACGTCGCACGATTCCATCAAGCCGCCCAGTGGATTGCCCAGCGTTATCGACTCAAGGGGCTCACCGCCAGCATCTCCATAGTAGACGATCCCACCATTCATCGACTCAACCACAAGCACTTGGATCACGACTGGCCAACCGACGTCATCAGCTTCGTATTCGACAATGATGCGGGCATCGTCGACGGCGAAATTATCGCCAGCCTGGACACCGCCGCTCAGTTGGCACTCCAAGCCGGCTGGCAGACCGCCGACGAATTACTGCTTTATGTCATCCACGGCTTATTGCATTTAGCAGGTTTGAATGACGTCACGCCGGAGGATCGAACTGTCATGCGCAATGCAGAACACGATTGCCTCGTCGCCCTTGCCGTTCCAGCTGCAGCCCACCACTTGGAACGCTGGAATAGCATTTCGTACTGAATAGTGCGCCACAGGGTGGATTTATCCGACCGTGACGGACTCTCGCAACTCGACCGAGTTTTCGGCCCCTTGCGGTTCAGCGTCCAATTCTCCCGCTGGAATAGCGCGGCGACGACGACGCTTTACCTTGGTCGATGACCATTCTTTCGTGATCGCTTCGAAAACTTCGGGCGTTTCATAGCGAACGATGTTGCGACCTTCGGGAATTGGTCCGATTAATCCGCGAAATACAGGCATGCCGCGTAAAGCGAGGTCGGTGCTGCTGTCTTCGACGCCAATCTGTGTATGCAGCAGCAAGAGCGAATCTGGGTTCGGGAAGTCAGTGATGCGCAGCGTACCGTCGGTTGCGCGATTCACAATGCGAAACACATCTTTTTTTGACATGAGCAAAAGAGCCTCCACGATTTTTTTCAGGGTAGTCGACGGCGGAGTTGCATGTGGATGCGCGGTGCTACTAGAATTGATGGGAATTTTGGAGTTCCGCACCTGTGCAACCGAAATCTATAGCCCATAGAATTCGCGCGCAGCCAAAAAGGGAGATGCAACAGATCGTTCTATCGACAGCCGCCGACCTCGAATCGTCTGATTTCTCGAACGCTGGATTCTCCGGAACAACAACCAAAATCCAAAGTGCGAGTAAGTTAGGCATAGTCACTACAAGTGACACCCTTAGGTGGCGGGTCGACCAACGCCACCAAATAACGTATTCTCTTAATTTTTGAACCGTGATGGTGGCGTTCGGCGATGAGTGTCAGATAATCGATGCGATTACAACTGTCCGTCTCCATGTGCGCATACGAGACTCACTTTGAGTTGGTGGGGCGCTCCTGCCGGGTGCGACCATCGCTGAGGTATGCACAATCCAGGTGGCTTGGGCCATGCTGTGCGCAAGAAGTCGCACCCGGCAGGAGCGACCCACTAAAAACACATCGGTATTAGGTGGGAGTACGCTAAATCCGAATAAGTCATAATCATTGCACCGAAAAATCCAAATCGAAAGCAGTCTTGAGATGCAATGTTCCTTTGGCCACTTCACCCTCTGTTGGATATTGATCACTTGCCTCAACACCGTCAGTGCAGCGGAACCGCGTGTAGAAACGCTGACGTTCGGCAAGCTGTCCAGCGGTCAAGAGATCAAACAATTCAATCTCTACAATCGTTCCGGCATGCAAGCGACCATCATCGAGTATGGGGCCACCCTGACGCGCTTACTTGCCGCCGACCGCCATGGAAAATTCTCCAATGTCATTCTAGGATCCGACTCGCTGGATAGTTACCTCAAGGGCTTCCCTGCGGCATCAGTGATCGGTCGTTATGCGAATCGCATTCGTGCAGCCAGATTCACTTTGGACAACCAAACCTTTGAAGTCACCAAGAACGCGGGCGACAATCACATTCACGGAGGTCGAGACAACTTCGCTAAAGTTCGCTGGACCGGAACCGCTGACACCGATGCTGATAGCGCGGCGGTGAAACTGACCTATCGCAGCACCGATGGCGCGGAAGGCTTTCCGGGCGAACTAGTCGTGTCAGTCACTTACCGCCTGTCGAATGCAAACGAGTTGTCGATTCAATACGAAGCAAAAACTGACAAACCGACAGTGGTTAATTTGACGAACCACGCGTATTTCAATCTTGGCGATTCTGGCGAAGCGGTGCTCGATCACGAATTGCAACTCATGGCACAGACTTACACAGTCTCCGATAAAGCCTTGATCCCGACCGGCGAAATTGCTTCCGTCGTCGGTACGCCGCTCGATTTTATCGTTCCGCATCGCATTGGCGAAAGGATCGAACTGCTATACGACGTCACCCGAGGTTATGATCACAACTACATCGTCTTGGGGAATCCCGGCGAAGTGCGTCCTGCGGCTCGCGTGGTGGATCCGAAATCAGGTCGTGTCATGGAGTGCCTAACAACGGAACCGGGAGTGCAACTGTACACCGCCAACGGCTTCAATGGAAATCCATTCCCGAAACATGGCGGTTTTTGCTTGGAGACACAGCACTATCCCGATTCACCCAATCACCCGGAGTTTCCAACTACAGTCGTGCGACCTGGAACGCCCTTCCTTTCGACAACCGTGTTTCGTTTCAGTGCAAAGTAAATGATGCCTTTACGCGTCTGGGTACTTCCATGGATCACGGTATTCTCGGCGCAGCAATTTGTTCGCTTCTTCATCACCGATGATTTGTTCAGTCGCGCCATCCCACTGGATGCTGCGACCAAGTTTAAAGGACAGCATCC
>JAYVHC010000108.1:0-2660 GCA_043771575.1 Planctomycetia bacterium | reverse complement strand
ACAACTCGATCTCCCACGACAAACGCGCGAATGTCGCGACCCTTGCTCTCAGACACGAATTTCTGCACCAGCACGTTTTGCCGCGCACTTTGCAGCGTCTCAATAATTGCCTCAGCAACCTTCACCGAGTCGGCTAAGATCACGCCGACGCCTTGAGTGCCTTCGAGCAGTTTGATGATGACCGGCGCGCCTCCCACACGTTCAATCGCGGGTAATACATCCGATCGATCGCGAACAAAGGTCGTTTGCGGCATGCCCAGTTGATGTCGACTGAGAATCTGTAGCGACCGAAGTTTGTCGCGAGAATTCATGATGCCGTTGGAAGAATTCGCTGAATAAATGTCCATTTGCTCGAATTGGCGAACCACGGCGGTTCCAAAATAGGTAATCGAAGCTCCTATGCGGGGTAGGACGGCATCAATCAAGCGTAAGTGCTTGCCGTGATAATACAGATCCGGCTTGCCGGTCGCCACGTCGATCGCAAACCTCAAGGTGTTTAAAATTCGAACCTTGTGGCCTCGCTCCGTCGACGCTTGCTGCAAGCGTTTGGTGCTATAACAGCGTGGATTGCAAGAGAGAATTCCAAGTTTCATAGGTCACCGCGATGTTGAGTACTGAAGAGGCTGCGAGTCGCTTGCCGCAGGCGAACGGCAAGCTGCCAATTAATTGAAAACACCTGAATCAGAATCAGTTCAGTTTTCTACAGAATCACATCATTGAGGTCAGCCTTGAAAGAAAAATCAATTGAACAGGCTTCAGGCCTTTTTGCAATCCCTTATAAGATGAACCAGCTCGCTGGACGGCCACTGTACTTCCCCTGGCAGTGTGTATATTAGTGACTTTGCTGACGTACTTCAATGAATTAGAAATGCAGTCAATGGCAAAGATCAACGGACGGGCAGTGGCTTTGGTGACAGGTGGTGGGACGGGAGTGGGGCGAGCCTGCGCGATACAATTCGCCGAGCGTGGTTACGATGTTGCCGTAAACTATTCGCGGAGCGGTGCCGAAGCTGAAGAAACGGTCGCCGCTGCGGTAAAGTGCGGTGTGAATGCGATTGCCTATCAGTGCGACGTCTCGAACGACGCTGACGTACGCGGCATGCTGCATCACATCGAGCAGCGATTTGGTCGGTTGGATGTGTTGGTCAACAACGCGGCAACTACTAACTTCATCGCTCATGCCGATCTGGAGGCTATGACGGAAGCGATGTGGGATCGCATCTTGTCGGTCAACACCAAGGGGCCATTCTTCTGCACACGTGCGGCGGCGAAGTTATTAGCCTCCAGAGGAAACGGGGCCGTCGTCAACGTCAGCTCGGTTGCAGGACAAACCGGCGCGGGTTCTTCGGTGGCTTACTGTGCTAGCAAAGGCGCGCTCAATACACTTACCAAGTCGCTAGCGCGGGCCTTGGCGCCTAATATCCGAGTCAACGCAGTTTGTCCGGGCCCTATCGATTCGCGTTGGATTCGCGAAGGCAATCCGAGCTGGGATTTGGAAAAGATGGTGGCTGGTTTACCGCTGCCAAGGGCTTCCCAGCCGAAAGATATTGCCGACGCAGTGCTGTTTTTGGCGATCACTGCACAGATGGTCACCGGCCAACTAGTTGTTGTCGATGGCGGTCAAACGCTGTAACACTCTCGCACGATTTTACTCTTCACAGTTGCATTTAATGGAAATTGTCATCACAGCGGTCGGGCCCGACAATGTCGGCTTAGCAGATCCGATCATTCACGAAGTGACTCAGCAAGGCGCCAACATTGCTGAGATTCAGATGTACGATCATGACGAGGCAGCGGTTTTCGCAATGATGTGTCGCTTGCAAATCGATGCTTCACGGATCGAAATCATTCGCCAGCATATGGCAGAAATCGGCAAACGCACCAAGCTATCCATCCGTGTGTGGTCGCCCATTCCAGTTTTCCGCAAGGCTCGGCTGGCAATTTGTACCACTTACCAAGAGTCAACTCCGCGTGCAGTGTTGGAAGCGATTCGGGGCGGAATTATCGATGCCGAAGCGACTGTGATGATCGGTAATCGAAAACGTTGCCAAAAATTGGCTGAGGAATTTTCCGTGCCATGGCACAATATTGGTCGGGATGACGGATCTGCCGACGATCCCACTCTGGTCGAATTGCTCGACAAGTACCAAATCGATTACATCGTACTCGCGCGTTACATGCGAGTCCTGCCGCCGGACACTTGCTGGAAATTCGCAGGCGGTCGTATTATCAATTTACACCACGGTTTGCTACCGAGCTTTCCAGGATTTCGGCCCTATCATGACGCTTTCGCCGGTCGCATGTTGACCTACGGAGCCACCTGTCACTTCATCGTTCCAGAACTGGATGCGGGCAACCAAACTATTCATCAGACGACGTTTACCGTACTGCCTGGCACAAAGATCGAAGAGATTATTCGAATTGGGCAAGAAGAAAATGAACCGCGCTGCCTAGTCGAAGGCGTCCGCCGTGTGGTCGCTCGGGAAGTTAAACTGCATTTTCATCGTATCATTGCTACGCGTGTCTCGCCCGTAAGGTAAAACGATTGTCTCAATCGTTCCTAGTGGAGTGTAGAACGATTGTCCTCAATCGTTCCTAGGAGCAATTGGGACAATTGCTCTACTCTGCGCCCACTCTAACTTTGCGAGGCGCGCCTTCGG
>JAYVHC010000107.1:0-3495 GCA_043771575.1 Planctomycetia bacterium | reverse complement strand
AATGCAACGCCGAAACCGGGTTGCCACGGCATTTTGGCCTCAGATTACGGGAAAAAAAGCGATATTCCCAGAATGGCAGTCGAGCTATTGTAGAGGCAAAAAGCACAGAGATTTGCCTTAGGGATTTGTCCTCAAAAGGAGTCTGTCCCTTTACCAGTGCCGTATAACGCACCCGTGTCTCGGCACTATGCAACAATGCCTGACTTCACCAAATAGCCTGACTTCATCAAATAGATAGAGAAGCCAGGCGGTTAGCTAGCTTTCGCCGTCTGCACGATCACTGGCAAGCGGATGATGAACGCAGTTCCTTTGCCGACACTGCTTTCGACTCGAATTCGACCCTGATGCAATTCGATAATTTCTTTGCAACTCGCTAGGCCGATCCCTGTTCCACCCTTGCCACTCGCATCCGGTCCCGACTTCGTTGTAAAGTAAGGATCGAAAATGCGAGGTAGTACATCCGCTGATATACCAGTACCCGAATCTCGGATCGTGAGCACTACTTCGCTGCTCACAGAATCCAAGTGCAGGGTGATTCGAACCAATCCATTCTCTGCTGTCGCTTGCCGCGCGTTGACTAGCAAGTTCACAATCACTCGCTGCATCTGACTCGCGTTGGCTAGCACTTCAGGCACATCATCCAGTTTCTTTTCCAGCTGGATACGATACTTATGGAATTCACGTTCTAGCAACAAAAGCGTATCGTCGATCATGGGGCGAAGCGCTGTACTTTCCAGTTGGCCATGGCGGCTGCGGGCCATGGCCAGAATACTGCCCGTGATCTTGGTTGCGCGGTTGGCTGAATCAAAAATGCGTTGAAAAGCCTTGTCGCGCGACGGTTCGTCTTTGTGACGCAAACCCAACTTGGCGTAGTTCAAAATCGTCATCAGCAAATTATTGAACTCGTGAGTCGTTGTACTGGTCAACTCGCCGATCAGCGCCATGCGTTGGGCTTGCTCCAATTGGACTCGCAGGGAATCCAATTGCTGTTCGATGCCAGTCAACTCCGCAGAATCGCCAAAGCCCATGTTCATACCTGAAGTGAAGAATCCCTCGTATGTAATCTCTACTGAGGTCTATCGGCCACTCGATTCGCGGAATCAAGCCAACCGCGTCCGGTAAGTGAACACCCTAGATTGAGACTAGCGCTAGATTGCCGATCTAGCCGAATTACACGAAATCACTTCTGCTACCTAGCACGTCTAACCAACCAAAGCCGCGCAGATTGGCCCATTTCGGCAGGGGCACAATCCCCGCGTCTCCGGAGAGACGTGGCTACGCAATTAGCACCCATGACTCAAATTACCGAGCTTTACTAGAAGTGTTTGGGCCGCACCCGAATCAATCGCGATTTGCACTTTTTTAGCGCACTCTCGCGGGTCATTCGCAACCCCTGCAATCCACAGCGCGCAAGCTGAATTCAATACCACAGCTTCGCGACATGCGTCTCGTACGCCGCTCAACACCTTGCGAATGCACTTTGCGCTCGATGCAGGACTGTCGGCAAACAACTGGCTGCGATCCGCTATTTCCAATCCAAAATCCGACGGATGACACGAAAATTCAGTCAGCGAATCCCCGCTCACTTCGATTACTTTCGACGAGCCCGACAAACTCAGTTCGTCGACTCCGTCATCACCACGCACCACGATCGACCGCTTGGTACCAAGCTGCAGAAGTGCATTCGCTAGCTTTACTTGTAGTCCAGGGTCGCCAACTCCCAACACTTGACACTCCGCCCTTGCAGGATTGCACAGCGGACCGAGTCGATTGAAAAGCGTCGGATGTGCGATCGACTTTCGCACTTCAGCCACGTGACGCATGGCGGGGTGGAAACGGGGCGCGAAACAAAAACACAACCCCAACTCGTTCAAACACCGCTCGACGCACGCTGCCTCCGCATCCAAATTGATCCCCAACTCTGCCAGCACATCCGCTGAACCGGTGGCGCTGGTGATCTTGCGATTTCCGTGTTTGGCGACTCGCACGCCCGCTGCCGCCGCAACGATAGCCGCCGCAGTACTGATATTGAACGTCTGAGAACCGTCGCCGCCTGTACCGCAAGTATCCACTATCGGCCGCCGCTCGGAATGGATCTCAACCATCGATTTCCGCATCGCGCGCGCCGCGCCGACCAACTCATCGACCGTTTCCCCTTTATTTGCAAGTGCAACCAAGAAGCGACGCATCGTAACGGAGTCCGCTGTGCCGGACAAAAAGTCGCTGACAATGTCGCTCACCTGCGAGGATGTCAAATCACAGCCGTTTTCAACTTGATCGAGAGCATCGCGAAATGGGTTGGGCATTGAATTCATTGTCCTCAAAGGGCTCTGTTGACATGGACTCTAATCACGGGTCGCGAGTTAAAAGTGTAATAGTTTGCGATTGTGACACTTAGCTGCCGGGTTGCGGCAGCCACTCGGGACCTTCACAATACTAGTTCGCTCGAACTTAGTGATTTGATCAGGCATAGCTATGCTTTCTTAGGACTCCCAATGGCACGTAAAGTTATCATCGATTGTGATCCTGGCATAGACGATGCTCTCGCACTCGCCATAGCCCTATTCGACCCTCGCTTGGAGGTCATTGCAATTACCGCGTGCGCGGGAGTTGTCGACGCGGACCAAGCCACGCAGAACACGCGAGCTCTTGTAGAGCGACTTGATCCGCCCCGCATCCCCAGAATCGGGTCCGCGCTTGACCCTGAATTAGGCGCAGCGGTTTCCAACGGCACTTTGCTGCACGGCGACGATGGATTGGGCAACGTCAGGTGGGAACCTGTTTCGCGTCAGCACACCGTTCCGAGCGACAAACTGATTAGCGACTGCCTCCGAACCTATCCAGGCGAAGTTACTATCCTTTGCACCGGACCACTCACGGGACTTGCTAAAGCCATCAGTCGCGATCCGGCCATCATTCCGATGCTGGATCGCGTCATTATGACCGGTGGCTCGGTCACGGGACTCGGCGATGTCACCCCCGCGGCCGAATTCAACATGCATCTCGATGCTCACGCAGCCCGAGCCGTTTTTCAATCGCCGACCACCAAATCGCTGATTCCCTTCGAGATCTGCGAAAGACTGAAATTTGGTTGGGATCTGATCGATCGCTTGCCCGCCAAGCACACCAAGGTCGGAGCCGTTTTACACGAGATCGTCCCCCACCTTTTTCGAACGACGCGCCAATTGCTAGGGCATGAAACGATTGCACTTCAAGCTGTATTGCCCATCCTGTTAATCGTTGAACCCATGCTGTTCGAGTTCGAAGAAATGGCGGGTGACATTGAAGTCAGCGGTGAACTTACCAACGGTGCCACCGTTTTTGACCGCCGTATTCCTCGCACATGGCGCACCAACATGGAAGTCGCCTGTATGCTCGAGGTCGAAGCCGCCCGCGTTTGCTTCTACAACCTCCTAAAATTCGCTTCGCAACAATGATTTTCGGCTCACAGATTCAGCCAGTTGAGTGTCCTACCAAGGACTGTGCCCGCACGCG
>JAYVHC010000106.1:0-6817 GCA_043771575.1 Planctomycetia bacterium | reverse complement strand
ATGGATGCGGAGCGAGCGGCTTGGAGCCCGAGGTCGGAGTCTTCGTAAACTAGGCAGCGAGTTGGATCGGCACCGGCGCGGCGGGCGGCTTCAAGAAAGACATCGGGTTCGGGTTTGTGACGGTCGGTGTCTTCCGCGGCGACAATGTCGTCAAACAAGCCGTCACAACCGATTTGTGTAATCTGTTTTTTGATTATTTCACGAAAGCCCCCGCTGGCGACGATCATGGGTACCCGTTTGTGAAAGTGTCTGGCAACTGCAACCACATACTGGATGGGTGCGAGCAAATGGAGTAATTCAAGGAAGGCATTCTCCTTGGCAAGGGCCGCTTTATGCGCGTCTACTTGAACTTGTTGTTCGTCGGCCAGCATGCGAATAATCTTGTCGGTAGGCATGCCACCGAGCGAATAAAAACGGTCTTCTGGGAATTGGATTCCGTAGTCCCGCATGGTTCTGTGCCAGGCTACGTAGTGGACGGGCATTGAATCGGTTAATGTTCCGTCACAATCAAAAATCAGAGCTTCATAGGCTTTTGTTGGCATGGCTGGGTTCATCCCTATCATGCTAGCCGGGTGGCGGGAGTTAAGGGAGGTGGTGTCCTGAAGGAATTGAAGTCGATGAAAAGACGCTTGGAATGGCTGGGAGGGGTGTTCCCGCTACTTGGGCCTGCAAAAAACGTGTAAACTTAGCGTCGTCAAGATTCTCAGCTCAAACACTTTACCCCTCAAAGTCCGGGTATGAGCTTCGAACGGAAATCGGCCAGATAGGAATGGCGCATGAATCATAGCGGTGAAGTTAACGGAAGCGGCAACCAGCCGATTTCGAACGATTCGATAGCGCGCCTGCAAGCAGCTCGCCAGCGCATCACAGCCCAGCTCGGCAAGGTAATCGTTGGTCAACAGGATGTGATTGACGAGTTGCTGATTAGCATCTTTAGTCGTGGACACTGTCTGCTCGAAGGCGTGCCCGGTTTGGCGAAGACGCTGCTCATCAGCACCCTCGCGCGGACGCTTAGCCTATCGTTCAGTAGGATTCAGTTCACACCCGATTTGATGCCGGCTGACATCACCGGTACCGAAGTAATCGAAGAGCAACCCGGTGGCGGACTGCAACGACGATTCATGGAAGGCCCGCTGTTCGCCAATGTGATTTTAGCTGATGAAATCAATCGTACTCCGCCGAAAACTCAAGCCGCTTTACTTGAAGCGATGCAAGAACGCCAAGTCACAGTCGGTCGTCAACGGCACGCGCTGAGCGATCCGTTCTTCGTGCTAGCAACGCAGAACCCAATCGAGCAAGAAGGTACGTATCCGCTGCCCGAAGCGCAGCAAGACCGCTTTATGTTCAAGGTGCTCGTCGACTACCCATCGTTTATCGAAGAATTGGAGGTTGCCAGAAGGACGACTTCGCAGATAAAGTCGGAGGTGGATGCGGTCTTGTCGGGGGAAGAGATACAGCAGTTGCAAGATCTCGTGCGGAGCGTTCCGGTTGCAGATCATGTGATTCGTTATGCGCTGGCCATCGTGCGTCAGACGCGCGTGGGTACCGAAGGGGTTCCCGATTTCGTGCAGCAGCAAATTACTTGGGGTGCCGGTCCGCGCGCGGTCCAGTTCTTGGTGCTGGGCGGCAAGGCTCGTGCGCTGCTGAATGGCCGTACCCATGTCTCAGTCGAAGATATTCAAGCGTTGTCAAAGCCCGTGCTACGGCATCGCATGGTGGTCACGTTTGCTGCTGAGAGTGATGGCATTTCCACGGATGATGTGATTGAGAGATTGGTTTCTGAGACGCCCACGTCAGAGGATGAGTTAACACGCGATGCCCGCTTCAAAAAGATTTTTGCCTCCTGAGGCAGTCAAGCGGGTTGCGCGGCTTGAATTGCGAGCCCGTCATATTGTCGAAGGTTTTCTGTCAGGTGCTCACCGCAGTCCGTATTTCGGGCAATCGGTGGAGTTTGTGCAGCATCGTCAATATGTCCCAGGCGACGACGTGCGCCATGTGGACTGGAAAGTCTGGGCGCGACAGGATCGTTTGGTAATCAAGCAGTATGAGGAAGACACTAATCTGCGTTGCTCGTTGCTGGTCGATAGTTCCGCGAGCATGTTGTACGGTCATGGCGCGAACACTAAGTTCGACTATGCGTGTACGCTGGCGGCTTGTTTGGCGATGTTGGTTTTGAAACAGCAAGACGCTGTCGGCAGCGTACTGTTCGATAATCGTATTCGCACGCGTGTGCCCCTGCGTTCAAGCCAAAATCACTTGAATGACATTCTCGTTTCACTGGAGAATTCAAAGCCTGCGGACAAAACAAACCTCGATTCCGTCTTCAAAGATGTAGTGCAGACATTTCCCAAGCGTGGTCTGATGATTCTCATTAGTGATCTGTTGGGAGCCGAGGAAAGCTCGCTGCGTGGAATCGACACGCTGCGTCGTGCCGGACATGATGTGATGGTGCTGCACGTGCTCGATGACGACGAACTGGATTTTCCGTTTGCTGATCCGACACGCTTCGAGGGGCTTGAATCGCTCGATTCGTTGACGTGCAATCCAAGAGCCTTGCGCGACGGCTATATGGAGGCACTCGAACGATTCCTGCAGCATGTGCGCCGCGCCTGCGCGGCGTCGAAAAGCGATTACCTATTGATCCGAACCAGCGACGCGCCCGATGCCGTGTTATCAAAAATATTGAATGGACGCATGCATGCGGTGCGCAAATGAGCCTGACAACCCGAGGCGATATTTTTGAAGTCGCGGCCTTTGCGTGTGCCACTGGCTCTGCCAGTGCGCCGAAGGTGCCCAAGTGTGCATTGTGCAGATTCTTCAAATGGATCGTGGGTTCGGAGGAAATTTGCCGGAGTGATTAAATTCGCCAGAAACACCTAACTGTGCTACGAGAACTCGATCTTGAAAACCGGTGGCGACAGCCATTCCCCTGGGTAACCAACTGATGCAATTTCTTTTCCAGCCTTTGACATGGGGTTTCCTGTTGGTCGCAGTGCCGATACTCGTGCACTTGATCAACATGCTCCGCCATCGCAAACAGCCCTGGGCCGCGATGGATTTTCTGCTGGAAAGCTATCGTCGAAATCGCCGCTGGGTAATGCTCAAGCAATGGTTGCTGCTCGCTTCTCGCATCCTCATCATGTTCTTGCTGGTCGCAATGTTGGCGAAGTGGGTTAGCGCAGCCAAGTGGCTGAGTTGGTTCGGTGGGCAGACGACCCACCATTACGTGTTGCTCGACGATAGCTATTCGATGGCTGAAGTCGACCAAAACGATACGTGTTATAACCGAGGACTGAAAGCCCTTAACGGCTTGGTACGTTCGATCGCCAATCTGCCGGGACAGCATCACATCACGCTGGTGCGTTGGAGTCGAGCGCAGCTTGCATCCAAGAACACGGAGGAAGCGCGAGTGGACGCGGCTGCCGACCTTATGGCGCAGACTGTCCCGCGTAATCCGGCTCGATTGCTCGATCGACTGAGCGCGACGCAACCAACTTCGCTACAGCTTACGCCCGACGCGGCGCTTGATTTGATCAGTCCCATGATGGCTCAAGGCACCGGGGAACAAGCTGAAGTGTATGTGCTGAGTGATCTGCGACGCAATGAATGGGGCGAGCCGGAAGCACTGCGTATCAAGCTTCAGCAACTGACTACCGGCGGCGCCAAAGTGCAACTAATCGACTGTGCTCGCGAGCCGACAAATAACTTGACCGTCGCTATGGTCGAACCGGAAAAAGAAGTTTGGGCTGCCGGCGTTCCGCTGATCGTGCGTTTCCAAATTCGCAATCAATCGGCGCAAGTGGCTCGTAATGTAGTCGTCAAAGTGCGAACCATCAGTTACACCAAAGGAACTACCAAGCCGCAAGCCGAACTGGCCTATTCCGGTCAAATTGACGATCTGCCATCGGTTGTGATTGAACAGATCGCGGCGGGCGAGACAGTGACCCGACAGGTGCAAGTGCTCTTTGGCTTACCTGGACAGCATGCGGTGGAAGTTTCGTTGCCCGATGATCCGTTGCCGACCGACAACCGTCGGTGGTGTGTGATCGAGGTTCAGCAGTCGCAGCGCGTGTTGTTGGTCGATGGCTCGATCGATCAATCGAATGCTTTCTTCTTTAGGACAGCCCTCAATCCCGATGCCAAGCTCGCGACTGGCATGACGCTGGAAACCGTCGATTCGTCCTATCTGCGGGACGTGCCCGAAGAACAATTGGCGACATGGAACGCAGTGGCACTGCTGGACGTACCGCGGCTTGACATGCAAGCGATCGACAAACTGGAACGCTACTGCTCTGCGGGTGGTGGGGTGTTCATTTGTGTTGGTCCAAATACGAACATTAAAACTTTAAACGAGCAGCTCTACCGAGATGGGGGTGGGCTGTTCCCGGTGGCGATTACAGGAATCACCGAGGTCGAGCAGCCAGTCGGTGAAGGACCTCCTCAAGTTACCGCGAGTGAGCATCAAATATTGACACCCATGACCAAGTTGAGCAGCTCGCCGTTCTTCATGACTCGCATTCGACAAATTATGACGTTCGACGACAAAAACTTTCCGCCGACGGGAACAGAAGTGGTCGCGACCGGACCTGGCAAGCGGCCTCTGATTATTGATAAGGCATTTGGTGAAGGGCACACTGTCACGCTGCTAACGGGACTGAAGAGCTCGTGGAGTAACTGGTCTTCGGATCCTACGTTTGTCATCTTTGCCTTGCGTTCGATGGGATACCTGGGCAGTTTTTTGCACAGGGCGACGAGCACCGGAGTCGGCAGCGATTTTGAAATGGTTGTGACCGGCCAAGCAGTTTTGCCCGAAGCCGAAGTCTTCATTCCACCTCGCGATGCAGGAAGCCGTATTCGATTGCAACCCAAGATCCAAACGAATGACTCGGGCGATGTTTCCAAAGTGCGTTTGACCGTTGATTTGGAACAAGCGAATCGTGACTTGATCGATGATCTATTGCGTCCAGGGCTGTTTGAAATCTGGATGGTTAGTGCGAATGGCGAATATTTATTTGAAAACGCTGCGCACAACGTATCGGCTTCCGAAGGTGATCTAACACGCGTCGCTGAAAGCGAATTGGAATCAAAATTGCCTGTCAAAGTGCGCACTGCCGAATCTCTGGCAGGTGTGGGTTTGAGTTCACAGGACGCGGCGCACAGTACGCTATTGATGACGCTGCTGGCGCTGTTGCTGCTCGGCGAACAAGCACTGGCGTACTCAGCAAGTTTCCACCCGCAGCGGCAAGCCGCAGGAGCGAGCCGATGAATATTCTGCCGCTGCCTACAGTCATGTATAGTGCGGGGAACCTGCTCGCGCAAACTCGTGTGACTTATCAATGGGCGCGTTTTGAAGAGCTTGATCAGTGGTGGCACTGGGCATTGGTGGGCTGCGTAACATTGTTTGTGCTTAGCTATGTCGTGCTATGGTATCGACGTGACGCGGTCGAGCAGCAACGACCGGTGGGCTGGGCGCTCATGTTGCTGCGAATCGCGGCGCTCGTGGGCATCTTGTTATATTTCTTTCAGTTCGATCGACGCACCGAGCAACGAGTGGTTCGCAACTCACGCGTAGCGGTATTAGTCGATACTTCGCTTAGCATGACCTTGCCGGGCGAGCCCTCCGAAAGCGGGCTGGTGAGCAATGCATCGCGAGCGGAACAGGTTGCGAAGTTGCTTGAGCAGTCGGATTTCCTTCAGCAGCTCGCTGGTCAGCATGAGTTGACCGTTTATCGGTTTGACCAAAGCCCGCGACCCACGCCTGTAGCCGCGATTGCCAAGATCGACTCAGCTGCCTTGGCAACTGAGGTCCAGGATGTAGATGCCGAAGCGCTCGCCCTTGGTCGGCAGTTAATGTATTTGGCGATCGGTTTGGGTGGATGTGCATGGTTGCTAGTTGTCGTTTCGCTTGGTAGGCAAATGATAGGCGCCAAAAACTCGGTGAGTGGCGGATGGATGCTCTTTGTTGGATCAGCGCTATCCTTAGTAGCGCTGATATGTGCCGCTCTCGCCGTCGTTCCCACAACTCGCTACCCATTGGCTGCGGTCTTCGGAGCGGATCTGCCGCCGCTGGCCGAAGTTCAACCGCAATCGCTGTCTAGTAGTGATAAACCCGAATCTGATCCGCTGAAAAAATTGAGCCTACCCGCTGACTGGTCGCTCGCGCTGCAGCCTACCGGAATTGAAACTCGATTGGGCGACGCTGTGAAGTCAATACTGGATCGCGAGTTGGGCAACCCGCTTGCGGGAGTAATTATTTTGACCGACGGGCGCAACAATGCGGGGCTCGATCCAAAGTCGGTAATTGCGAGCGCAAAAAGTGCCCACGTGCCACTGTACGTTATCGGTCTTGGTTCCGAGCGAAGTCCCCCGAACCTGCGATTGCTGGAAGTCGATGTACCTCAGCGTTTGTATCCAGGTGATAAATTCTCGTTGTCGGCCATCGTCGGTTCAAGCGGCTTTGCAGGAAAGACAGCCACGGTACAGGTGTTAGCTGGTCCAGAGGGTGCTGATCTTTCGACGCTGTCAATCGAGAATGAGCAACAAGTGTTTTTGCCAGAGCAAGAAGCACTGGCAACGGCACGCTTCGAATTGGAGCCGAAAGCGGTCGGCAAGTGGCAATATGTGGTGAAAGTGATCCCATTGGAGGGTGACGCAGAAGAACGCGATAACTCTTCCAAAGCTGCTATTGAAGTAATCGAACGCAAAAATCGCGTTTTGATTTTTGCGGGCGGTCCAACGCGTGAATATCAGTTTGTTCGCAACATGCTCTATCGCGATCGCGACGTCGAATCCCATGTGTTGTTACAAAGCGGTGGTA
>JAYVHC010000105.1:0-3163 GCA_043771575.1 Planctomycetia bacterium | reverse complement strand
TCCCGCGCTTGCAGGTTTCTGCGTCCTCGCGCTCAGCGGCTGCAGTCTTGTGCCAGATGTGCGCCAAAAACCGCAGTTAATCAATCCGTTCCCCCAAATTCAACGGGTTGCGGTTCTGCCATTCATCAACCAGAGCGAAGAACCGACGCTGAGTGGGGAACGTGTCGCGATGGCCTACGCCAACGAAATCCAATCGATCCGCGGCTTTGAAGTCCTTCCTCTAGGCGCCGTGAAAATCAAGCTTGCCGAATTCAATCAGCCGCTTGCGCGTGGAGAAGACTTCCAAGCTTTTGCCCGCTTTCTGGGTGTCGATGCCGTGGTGCTAGGGTCGGTTACCGATTTCACCTCGTATTACCCGCCGCGCATGAGTATGAAAGTAAACTGGTATGCAGCCAACCCGGGATTCCACCCAGTTCAACCGGGATACGGATTGCCATGGGGAACAAGCGAAGAGAAGAGGATACCACGTTGGGTACATTACGAAGCTCAGCGCGCATTGGCAGCCGAACAATTAAAGTCTCAAACGCCGGCCATGCCGGAAGTTGTTCCGATCATGCCGGAAGATCGTTTACTAAAGCCGCTGGCGATCGCGGAACAACACGCGGTGCAGGAGACAACTGAACCAGGGCAAGCGGATGCTGAGGGAAATTACCAGCAACAGGCTTTGCCCTCTGATTGGCCCGATCCGCGGGGGTTTATACCGGATGGACCACAAGCGCAGAGGCCGCCATTGCTGGCTCAACATGAGCCAATCATCTCGCACATGCGTAGTTTTAACGGTCATGACGAAGATCTCACTGAGCAGTTAGAAGACTACTTTTACTTCCGCGATGATGCTCGCTTCGGTGGTTGGCAAGCGTATCTTCAACGCAGCGAAGACTTTATAAGATTTTGCTGTTACCAACATCTCTCAGAAACCCTCATAAGTCGCGGCGGACAAGACAAAAGCCGTTTGATCTTTCGTTGGCCCATCGACCGATATCTGCGTTAACGCTCACTGTTAGGCCTGTAGGCACACAAGCAGCCCCAAAGCAGTGAAGCGGAACGGATTCGAGAGCACGACGCGGTATCGTTCTAGCCAGCAGCGCATTGCACTTAAAACCCGCAAGCGCTGACTTGTACGCATCAGTTTGACCCACTGTGCGGAATGCAGCAGCGTCGACATGAATGGCACATCATGCGGTATGGAGGCAAGGCATGAATAAAGAAATCAATGTGCTTGCATTGATCAAAGGGGACGAGCGTTACATTTTCTTGTACGACGATAACAATCGTACCGAGACATTGCGAACGCTGGGCCGATTTGCAGCTGACCCGCAATTAAGCTTTAGTTGGTATGACGCAGCGGTGATGAGCAAAAAAGTTCGCGAGATGGCGGCAGCCGATGAGGCCCGGGGCACCCAAGCACATGGCGATTCGGTTTTGCGAGGCACTTCCCAACCGAGATTCAACTACAAGCACGAAGAGGACATAAGTTAGGCTCAGTCTGATCTAGTTTTCACTTGGGGGAAGGATGCAAAGCGAAATAGGCCAGTTCTTGCGTTACTTGAGTGTCGAACGGAATGCTTCCGAGTTGACCGTCAAGTCCTATCGAGAAGATCTATTTGATTTGGCCGAATACCTCATCGAAGAACTGGGAACAGACATCCGGCCCGATGGCGTTTCTTCACGCGATTTGCGTGGCTACGCTGCTGCCTTGCATGAAGCGGGTTATGCCCGAACCAGTATCTCGCGAAAACTTGCGTCCCTACGTAGCTTCTATCGATTCGCTCAGCAACGTCAGTTGGCTAGCTCGAATCCCGCCAAACCGCTACGAAACCCGCGCGGTCAGCGAAAGTTACCCCATTTTTTGACGAACGATGAAGTGGGTAAGCTGCTCGAAGCGCCCGCAACTCTCAGTGTGATGGGGCTGCGCGATCATGCAATTCTGGAAACGATGTACTCAGCGGGATTGCGGGTCAGCGAGGTGGTTGGCCTGAATGATGGCGATCTTGAATTCGAAGAAGGAATCGCGCGCATCCGTGGCAAAGGACGCAAAGAGCGTCTCAGCCCGCTCGGCAGCTATGCGATCAACGCGCTGCACGCTTACAAACAAGTCCGTGTACTTTCGCCCAAAGCGCCAACGGGTCGAGAGGCTCCGGTGTTCGCAAATCGATTCGGAAATCGCCTGACTACTCGCAGCGTGGGTCGGATGCTTGAGAAATACATCGCACAGCAGGGACTCGACAGCCGTACCACACCGCATACACTCCGGCACAGTTTTGCAACCCACCTTCTTGATCGTGGTGCCGACATTCGCAGCGTGCAAGAACTGTTGGGTCACAAAAGCCTGGTGACGACTCAAATATACACACACTTGTCGACGGCGAATCTACGCGAAGTTTATCTGCGAGCTCATCCGCGGGCCAGAATGTAACAAGACTCGCATCCGGCGGAACCTCTTCGCCGACGGACTACTACTTTTGATATCCCAGGGAGTGAATCACTTTCAGCATTTCTTCGAAAGTGATGTAGCGGCGACGATGTTCGACTTTGTAGGCGTCAATGGCTTCCGCCAATTCACGGGCATCCGGCGAAAGAGTTGCATGTGAATTCCCGAACTGACGGCGCTCAAATCCGCTGGACCGTTCATCGGTATTGCGTCGGTCGATAAAGGTAGCAGCCGCCGTAGCAGCCACGCTTGTCGGCAGCCCATTGACTGTCAGCAATTCGGTCGGCGCATTTGTCATCAGCTACATCTCCGTCAGTTTAGGGCAGTGGCTCACTTTCGCGATTGGCACGTTGGAGTGCTTCGCGCAGGTCATCTCAAAAGTAGCTCGCGTTCTGAGACGAGGCAAGTTTTCGGTGACCGAATTCCACACGGCGTATGTCGATGGCATCTCCGAACAACTGCCGGTACAATTTTAGGGGTTGTAACGACACTTCTCGCTGATCGCCAGCGGGCCAGCACCTCGTTCCAAGGCTCCGCCTTGGAATGCACTGTCTTCGAGGCTCTGCCTCGCGAGTGGGTCAGATTCGGTAACCCTTTCCTGGACATGTGGAAGCTAACGGTATGGCTTTATCTTGGCTGGATAGCGCGAACTAATCAACAAGGCGCGTTGACGTATTTATCAAGTTACTCGAGCTGCATGGTCGCATCCGGCAGATACGACCCACCGTGGGT
>JAYVHC010000104.1:0-5122 GCA_043771575.1 Planctomycetia bacterium | reverse complement strand
TGCCCGCCATCGAGCGACTGTAGTAATCCATAGGCGGTTGATAGTGCTTGCCGACCAGTGCGGAGCCCTTCACAGAATGGGTAACTGTCCAAGTTCGTTTCATCTTGTCAGCTAGCGGCGTTACGAGCGCGGCAGCGACGATCAACTGCTCGCCGCTTTCTTCATCCGCACAGTAGGCGTACTCGATGTCCGGATGTACGGCGGCAAACATGTTGCTGGGGAGCGTCCACGGAGTGGTTGTCCAGATAACCAGCGAGGTGTTAGGTTCATCGACGAGCGGGAATTTTACGAAGACGCTTGGATCGGCAACTTGACGGTAGCCCTGGCCGACTTCTCCGGCCGAAAGCGCAGTGCCACCCTGAGCCCACCACCAGACAATTTTGTGTCCGCGATAGAGCAGACCGCGATCGAAGAGATTTTTCAGCGACCACCAAACGCTTTCGACGTAGCTTTGGTGGTAGGTCACATAGGCTTGGCTGAGATCGATCCAAAAACCAATACGTTCGGTCAGTCGCTCCCATTCTTGCATGTAACGCCACACGCTTTGTTGGCATTTTTGGATGAATGGCTCGATGCCATAGCGTTCGATTTCGTCCTTGCCGTGGATGCCAAGTTCCTTGCAAACTTCCACTTCGACTGGCAAACCGTGAGTATCCCAGCCCGCTTTGCGTTCGCAGCGGTAGCCCCGCATCGTACGATAACGCGGAAAAAGATCTTTGATCGCGCGAGTTAAGCAGTGGCCAGGATGCGGCATGCCGTTGGCGGTCGGCGGACCTTCATAGAACACAAAGGACGGCGAGTCGGCGCGCTGCTCGAGGCTCTTGGCATAGATTTTGTTGACTTTCCAAAACTGCAGAACCTGTTGTTCTTGTGCTGGAAAACGAATGTCGGTGCTGACTGCTTTGAACATCTTGTTGGTAGCGATTGATGGGAGTTGCAGGTTTTGGGAGGCGGAATCGCTGGCGGGTAAAGTCAATTCCGTGGACTTTGCTTTAAGGAACGAGAGATTTTCGCCATAGTTGCGGTTGAAACAAAGGCCACGATGGCGATTCCAGCCATTCAACTGAGGTTTTTTTTGGCAATCCGATCACGTAAGATGTTGCCTTTGGTTCATTCAGCCATGGATAGCCCGGTTGGTGGCTTAAATTTGGCAACTGCTGGAAGGGCACGGCCCGAGAGGATTTCTGCAAGATGTCGCTCCCCGAAGATTTGGATAAATTCCCCGAGGCGCTTGGCGAAGATGAAAAAGAACGTCCTCACCCGGCTGACGAACCCGCGACCGATGGCCCCGATCATGCCGACATAATGGAAATGATGCATCGCACGATTGACCGAATGGGCAAAGACGGCACCACGCGCGGCGACCTAAAAATCCTCAATCGGACGCTGCGCGAGCTGAGGTATGCGTTCAAAGTTTTTCAGCCCTTTCGACGCAGACGCAAAGTCACCGTGTTCGGTTCGGCTCGCACCTCACCGGCTCAACCCGCATATCAACAAGCGGTCGAATTTGGCCGCGCGATGGCTGGACATGGCTGGATGGTGATTACCGGCGCGGGCGGGGGTATCATGGAAGCGGGGAACCTAGGGGCAGGCCGCGAGATGTCGATGGGTCTGAATATCCTATTGCCGTTCGAGCAGCGAGCGAATGACGTCATCGATGGCGATCCTAAACTCGTCACCATGAAGTATTTTTTCACCCGCAAGCTGATGTTTGTCAAAGAATGCAGCGCGGTCGTTAGCTTGCCAGGCGGATTGGGAACGCTCGACGAAACGTGCGAAGTGCTCACACTATTGCAAACTGGCAAGCAAACCATGTTGCCCGTCGTGCTGCTCGACTCACCCGGTGGCGATTATTGGTCGCACTTTCACGAGTTCATCAACAAGACACTGCTGGCCGATGGTCTGATCAGCCCCGAAGATGAGGCTCTTTACAAGATTACCGATAGCGTTCAAGTTGCTGTAGAAGAGACGTTGCGGTTCTACCGCGTCTATCACAGCTTGCGCTACGTCAATGATATGTTGGTGCTACGCATTACGCAGCCGCTGAGTTTCGACGATCTCGAACAGATCAACGAGACCTTCGCCGACATCGTGATCGAAGGAAAAATTGAACAAGTGACGGCGTTGCCAGAGGAATCGAACGAACCCGAATTGGCTCAATTGCCCCGCATAAAATTGCGATTTAATCGCCGCAACTTAGGACGATTGCGGATGTTGATCGACGCGATCAACGACACATGTCCCACGTGCAAGGTCTCAGCGACTAGCTGTTAGGGGACCGGCAGATGGAGATTTACCACGTAGCAGCGGATCTCCGAGACGCTGAATTTTCGCGGCCTCGAGTTCACAAAAACCGCCAGCATAAAGGAGTTCGTCATGTCGCGATTAGAGCCTACAGAAGAAGAGATCGAAGCTTGGAATTTGGCTCAAATTCAGCAGCGTCGAAGTAATTTGCATGCCAAGCCCATCGGCTCGGTAATGCGCAAGCTGATGTCGCAACGCGGTTACGCCGCCATTCAAGCGACCAGCGAACTGCACGAAAAATGGGCTGAAATTGTCGGTGAAGTCCTCGCGCAAATGACTTGTCCTGGAAATATCTCGCGGGGCACGCTGCAAGTTGTGGTAAGCGACAGTGGTGCCATGCAAGAACTATCTTTCCGTAAAAAGCAAATATTGGCAGCTCTGAAAGCGAAGTTGCCAGAAGCAAAAGTAGAAGATCTGCGATTCCGCGTTGGAAAAGTGAATTAAAAGTGATTTGGCGATGGTTGAATTGGCCCAGTGCGGCTCGGCGAAAGCGGTTGCGTTTATTGTCGCAAAAAGCCGTCCGTGTGCTGCCACAGCTGCGGCAATGGAGCGGCTTGAGCTCAGAGGAACGCGACAAGTTGCAGCGGTGGGTCCCTGAATTTTGCGAGCAAAAATACTGGGAAGGCTGCCAAGGCTTAGAACTGACCGATGAAATGAAACTTTTGATCGCTGGGCACGCAGGATTGTTAGTGCTCGGTTGGGATGAATTGTTTTATTTCCCAGCGGTGCGTTCAGTTTTGGTCTACCCCAGTCATTTTGTCGCGCCGCAGCGCACGAACCTTGGCAGCGGCTTGCACATCGAAAGTCAAACTACGCTGGAAGGCCAAGCTTGGCATCGCGGGCCGGTGATTATTTCCTGGGTCGATGTCATCGAACCGGATCGGGGCACGCCGCACAATTTAGTCGTACACGAATTTTCGCATCAATTGGATATGCTCAACGGGGGAAATGCAGACGGAATGCCACCCTTGCCGACCGCCCACGAGCGACTATGGAAGACCGTGAATCGTCGCGCGATGGAGCAACTGCAGCACATGTGCGAAAGCCAGCAGTATTCCGTTTTGGATTGTTACGGATGCGAAAGTCCGGCGGAGTTTTTCGCAGTCAGTTCGGAAGCATTTTTCGAAGCACCGCATGAGCTATCGGACTCTTTTCCAGAGCTTTTTGAGCAGTTAACTATGTTTTACCGCAGCGCGCCTCGTCTATGGTTCTCAAGCAACGAGACATAGAATGCGAACCGGATGGCTAGCACCTGCGTAGAGCCGACTGGAGATAGTTTTTTGTAGGCCCCTAAGTTTTTCGAATTTGCTATAATCGGCCGAAGCGACCGGGATAAAGACGCATACGTTCGCCGCAATACGATGGGCTCGCAACGATGGGCTCGAACATTGGCCTTCACTCAAAAACAACCGACAGGAGATCTACCTTGCTTTACAATAATTCCAAAGCTATTCTCACGAAGCTTTCGATGATAGTGATTACGTTGACCATCATTGGCTGCGAGCCTGCTGCAAAACCGAAGCCTGGTGCTGGTGCAGATACGTCCTCGGGTGGCCCTGAGCATGCACACGCCGAAACATTAGCTGACGCGGTTAAGGAACTTGAAAGCATTTGTGCAACGATCAACGCGGCTTTTGTCAAAGACGATGCCGAAGCAGCGCATGATCCCCTACACGACGTCGTTCATGTGCTGGACGAAATTCCTGATCTGGTCGCGAAATCAGCTCTCGACGAAGCTGGCAAGGCAGAAGCCCTTGCGGCAAAAAAGAGCTTGTACGAATCGTTTGACGCAGTGGACCAAGGCCTGCACGGGAGCGGTGGAAAGAAATATTCTGAGGTCGCTGAAGCGATCGACGCCGCGTTAAAAATTCTGATTGAAAAAGCCAAAAGTTAGGACCATATCTTGAGTCGACGGGCTTCAAAAAACAAGCGTGTAGTTGTCGCCTGGCTGTCCGCCGTGACTTCGTTGGTTGCGATTGCTACAACAGGATGTAACAACGCAGTGGAACAAAAGCTGCATGAAACCAGAGCACGTTTTGTGTTGACTGAAGAACCGGCTGCGCCCGTGTCCATCGAAACGGCGATTGCAGGCCTCGCGGAGAAAGCTGATGTAACACTTCTTGGGCGCATTAACGCGGGTAGTTCAGAACCCTTCCAACCTGGGCAAGCGACCATGGTGCTCTCCGAAGCTCCAGATCCCGCACACAATCACGATCCTGGCGATTGTCCTTTTTGCAAACGTCGCCTCGAAAATGCCAAAAGCTGTATTGTTAGGTTCTTGGATGAAAAAGGGGAAGTAATAGAGCAAGGCGCTGAAAAATTGCTCGGAGTCTCGCGGGATCAAGATGTCGTCGTCAAGGGACACGCAACGTTTCTGACCGGCCTGGATATCCTTCAAGTTGACGCGTCTGGAGTTTTCCTGCGGCCGATGCAGAAGCCAACCCATTAGCCGCCAGCCTGCTGACTAAAGGAATGAGATGCGCGATGAAGAATTCGATGACCTTCCACCGGGCGCGTCTGACAATCGACCGCTGAGTATCAGCCAACTGAATTTCTATATTAAACAGTTGGTGGAAACACCACTGCGAAAAATCTGGGCGACGGGAGAGGTATCGGACCTCAGTCGACCGAGCAGCGGGCACATCTATTTTACGCTCAAAGATGAACAGAGTCAGATACGGGCGGTCATTTGGCGCACGACAGCGCAGCGGTTGCCCTTTGTTTTGAAGGATGGTTTGAAGGTAATTTGCGGCGGTGCAGTTGAAGTCTACGCGCCGCGAGGCAGTTACCAAATGATCATCAGTCAGTTGCAACCCAA
>JAYVHC010000103.1:0-5687 GCA_043771575.1 Planctomycetia bacterium | reverse complement strand
CGTTTTCGTTTTGGGAATCGTGGTTGCGATCTAAGCTCCAAACCGAGCTCTTGGACTCATTCAATTTTACTTGGAGCTCGGCCACAGTCTCATAGGCTGTCGCTAGTTCATTTTGTATTGCCCCTAATTCGGACTTGCACTCATCATGGGGGGCGTGCCGGTGTTCTCGATTGGATTCGAAAAGCGTGGAGATCTGTTCTGAAAGCTGCTGGGATAGCTGCTGGGATAGCTGAGCAGCCAAAGTCGAAACGACCTGATCGGCGATTTGGCCTGCGATCTGACTAGCAAACTCTTGAGCCAGGGCCCCACTAAAGGGATTCGCTGGTGCGGCTTCTGGCTCGATGGCTGGCGAAAACTCCAACATACTTGACCGCGCGATCAACTCGTCATGGAGCGACTTCAGCGACTCAAGAGCGGCTTGAGTCGGCGTGCTCACGGTTGCCGGTTTACGTTTTCCCCATTTACTAGACGTTTGCTCGACTTGCTCGACTTGCTCGATATGCTCGATATGCTTCCTGATGGTGTCAATCCAAAAGTTGAATTCTAACTTGGCTGGGGCCGCCATGTTTTCTCCACCTTTTCTAGGCTGACCGAAGCGGCCACGTTTGCCTAGTAAACATAAAGTAATGCGAGCGGGATGAGGTCGTCTATCTGTTTAATACTTCGATTCTCCTTGAAGGTCAAAGAATGCCGAGGAACATGGCGATATCTACGTGAACGAATTGCCTGATTTTCCGGTTTTAACGGTTGAGATCTGCGTGAGGCGCTGTATTTCGGCCTACGGAAGGGTTGCTTTTACGCTATTATAAGTTGCGAGATTTGCTGTCGGCTGGTTTTGGCGAGGTGTGTCATGGTCAAAAAGAAAGAAGTCGAGCTGGAAAGCATTGACTTTGAAGGTTCCCTGCAAGAGCTTGAGACCATTGTCCGCCGGCTGGAGCAAGGTGGTGGTCCACTCGAGCAAGCATTGGGCGATTACGCACAAGCGATTGTTTTGCTGCGAGCTTGTCATGGTCGGCTGGAGCAAGCTGAGCGAAAGATCGAAATTCTGAGCGGTGTGGACGCCAATGGTACACCCATTGTTCGCGAAATCGATGACGAAGAGCTCAGCTTGGAAGACAAACAGGAAGGCCGTGGCCAGCGCAGGACCGCCCCGCGTGGGGCGCGACCAGGCGGTAAACTTGTTCAAAACACCGACGACGAGGGATCCCTGTTCTGAGAATTCAATGTCACTAGCTTCATCTGACACCAGCCTTCAAGTCCGCCTGGCACCGCTTCGAGAGATTGTCGAGCAGGCGCTGAAAGTTTACCTTCAGCCAATTGAAGGCTGCCCCACGCGACTCGGTGACGCAATGCGTTACAGCGTGCTAGCACCCGGAAAACGGCTGCGACCCATTTTGACGTTGTTGGCGGCAGAAGCGGTCGCTGGCCGGTCGCAAGCAGCCATCCAGGGGGCACTTCCAGCCGCCTGCGCCATTGAAATGGTACATGCCTATTCGCTGATCCATGACGATTTGCCTGCCATGGACAACGACGACCTGCGGCGCGGATTGCCGACTTGTCATCGCAAGTTCGACGAAGCGACTGCGATTCTGGCTGGCGATGCTTTACAGACGCTGGCGTTCGAGCTGCTCTCGCACGAATTGCCGGGCGATCGGGCGCTGCGTTGCTGTCAAATACTTTCCCAAGCTGCCGGTCGTAGCCAATTGGTGGGCGGTCAGGCAGACGATTTGGCCGCTGAGGGGCGTTTTGAGGGTTTAGTTGCCGGAATTCGCTCGGTTGAACAGTTACAAAGAATTCACTTGCGGAAGACGGGGGCAATAATACAGGCAAGCTTGTGCCTCGGAGGGGTGGCGGCAGGCGCCTCGCCGAATCATCTTGAAATACTAGAAACTTACGGCCGCTCGATCGGTTTGGCCTTCCAAGTGGTCGATGATTGCTTGGATGTCGAAAGCACGAGTGAACAGATGGGAAAAAATACGCGTAAGGATAGCGTCATCGGCAAATTGACTTATCCGTCGCTGCTGGGATTGGAAGCCTCTCGCCGCTGGGCAAACCAGTTGGTCGAGGAAGCTTGCAATGCTATCGCGCCGCTTGGGTCTGCCGCCAACAACTTGATTGACGTCGCGAAGTTTGTCGTTGATAGGAGCAATTAGATCACGATGCCAAAACTATTGGAACAAATCAATTCCGCGCATGAGCTGCACAAGATGAGTCTTGGCGACTTGAAGCAAGTGGGTGAAGAAATTCGTGAAGTCCTGTGTGGGTTGCTCAGCATCCGCACGGCTCACTTTGCCTCGAACTTGGGTGTAGTTGAACTCTGCTTGGCGATGCACAGTGTCTTTGACTTTCGCCACGATCGGCTGATCTGGGACACAGGACATCAGATTTATCCGCACAAGTTGATCACCGGTCGCTACAAGGATTTTGCTTCCATCCGCACTCGTGGTGGCTTGATGGGCTACCCAAATCCAGAAGAGAGCGAATACGATTTGTTCATGACCGGCCACGCTGGCTGTAGCGTCTCGACGGCGCTGGGTCTCAAGAGTGGTGATGACTTGATGGGCCAGTCTGGTCGCAAGAGCGTCGCAGTTATCGGTGACGGTGCGTTTCCATCGGGCATCGTTTTCGAGGCCATGAACAACGCGGGCGAGTTGGCTAAAGACCTGCTCATCGTCTTGAATGATAACAAGATGAGCATCTGTCCGCGCGTGGGCTCCGTCGCGCGCTATCTCGATCGTCTCCGCACCAATCCGTTCTATAGCGGACTGAAGAGCGAAGTGACGCGGATGCTCAATTGCTTGCCCGTCTTCGGTGACCCTGCCGAACGCCTGTTGGCTCAAATTAAGGAGGGAGTTAAAGCCGGCCTTCACGGTGGCATGCTGTTCGAGGAACTCGGCATCCGTTACATCGGACCGATCGACGGTCACGATCTCGGTTTGCTCCGCAAGTATTTTCAAATGGTTAAGGATCAAAAGGGTCCGATCCTGTTGCACGTCGTCACCGAGAAGGGGCATGGCTATCAGCCGGCTGCCAAAGATCCCGTCTTTTTCCACACACCGCCGGCTTTCTCCGATGAAGGTGGCCAGCCCAAGATGCTCGGCGGTGGCGGTTCACCGGCGTACACTAATTTCGCTCGCGATGCGATCGGCAGCGTTATGCGCCGCGACGAGCGAGTGACGATCATGACCGCCGCGATGTGCCAAGGAAATAAACTGGAACCGGTTCGCGACGAGTTCCCGGATCGCTTCTTCGATGTCGGCATATGCGAATCACACGCGGTCGCTTTCGCTGCCGGTCACGCCAAAGTTGGTTTGCGTCCCATCGTGTGTATCTACAGCACCTTCATGCAACGCAGCTACGATCAAATCTTCCAAGAGGTCGCGCTGCAAAACTTGCCGGTTATCTTGATGATGGACCGCGGCGGTTTGGCTGGTCCCGATGGACCAACACATCACGGCGTATTTGATATCGGTTACATGCGAGTTTTTCCGAACATTACCTTCATGGCTCCCGGCGACGGACCCGAACTGCAAGCCATGCTCGACTTCGCGGTCGCACATGATGGACCAACCGCCATGCGTTATCCTAAAGCCGCGGCACCGAATCTCGGATTGTCCGAACAACCGATTGAATACGGTAAAGGTCAGATCGTACGCTGGGGCACTGACGGCGCGATCCTCGCACTCGGCCCGATGCTTGAGACCGCACTAAAAGCCGCCGATCAATTAGTTCAAGAAGGCCTCGAAGTAGCCGTCATCAATCCCCGTTTCATCAAACCGCTCGACGAAGAACTGCTATCGAAAGTCTTTGCTGAGTGCCGCTTTGTGATCACCGCCGAAGAAGCCGCGCTCAGCGGCGGGTTCGGCAGTGCCGTGGCGGAGCTAGCCGTAGATCGCGGCTGGGACACTCGCAACCTCCGCCGCCTCGGCATCCCCGACCGCTTCATCGAGCACGGCGAACGCGACGAACTGCTAGCCGACCTCGGCATGGGCGTCAGCGGGATGGTGCAGACCTGCCATGAACTGGCTGCGAAGACGGCGGCTCAGCAAGTTAATGGCTAAAACCCAACGCTAAATGTCGATCGTGTCGGAAGCGGCCAAGCTAGGCAATCCAAAGCCTGCCCCTAAGAGGTATTGGCAAGCTGGAAGTTTACCCCACGGAAAGCAATTGATAAATCCTCGTGTCAGCGAGTGATTCGGCGACGAAATGGACACCGCTGAAGTCATGATGGCGGCTATGGTCACCGGGGACTGCTACGGTGCATGCGCCCGCGGACATGCCGGCTTTTGAGCCATGCTGGCTATCTTCAAAAACCAACAGTTCGTGAGGCAGCACGCCGAGTCTGCTGGCCGCACCAAGATAAATGTCTGGGTGCGGCTTGCCCTGGGCGACATGTTCGGCAGTAATCACAAAGTCGACTCTGCCCAAGACCGAAACACCAGCCAGCACTTGGCGCGCGAATCGCAGCGAGCTGCTCGTGGCGACGCAACGTGGAACTTTGTTCGCATCGAGCGCGTCGAGTAATTCAAGTAGACCCGTCAGTGGCCGCAAGCGATGCGGCAGCATGTCGGCAAACACTTCGTCGCATTCGCTGGTAAGCGTGGCCACGGAATCGGTCAATTTCTCAGTGGCAATCATCAGCTCAAAGGCTTTCGGCCCTGGCAAACCCATCATGCCACGCCGCAGAGAATCTGTGAACTCGCGCCCCCGCCGCTGGAGAATCGTCTGGCCGACTTCGTAATAGAGCTCTTCGGTGTTAACCATCAAGCCATCCATGTCGAACGCGACTGCCTTGAGAATGTGCGGCCAGCGGTGACCGAGCGTTTCATCCGTGAAAGTCATGCAGTGCTCATTTTGTGGCTGGGGTTTTAGGAAGCGTGGTGCTGAGCGTCATAGTCTTGGGTTCGGCTGACTGGAGCCTAAAGCCAACTTGACCTTGGGCATCGTCGGACTTGAAAACCCATTGCGGATGCTGCAGCACCAATGATTCAGCTCGACCAATCGGCAGGCCGGTCAACGTGACCTTACCATTAACGACTTTCCCTTGATAAGGAAGTTTTCGGTCTTTCTCACGCATTGGCCGCGATTGTTCAGCGACGGGTAGCAATTGCCGCTCCACGAGTTGCAGCGAGCGAAAACGTTGTCCAAGTAGGGTTGAACCGCCTTTGAGGTAGAGCTGATTCGGCCAACTTGAGACTTCGCCATCGTTCAGTGGCGAGCCATCGGGCTGCAATACGGTAAGCTCGAGCGAACCAGTTTGCTCCATTTCGAGTGACAGATCGATTTGCGGTTTGTCTTTGTCGAGCTGAAAGAGTTGACCCATAATAAAGTGACCTTTGGCCTCCGGAATATTGGTGGACGCAAGCCAGCCATCGCAGATTCCAATCATCTGTAGTTCGCCACCGCGCGGGATCGATGCCAACTCAAAAGTTCCGTCCTCATCGATGGTTGTCCAGTCGTGCCATGTTAACGACGGATCTTTTTCCCCGTAGCTGTTTTCGGCCGGTTTCGGTGCAGATGTGGCGATGACATAACCGTTCTTGACAGGCCGCGGCACATTCTCCGCAAGCTCGCCACGAATCTTGGTGCCGGGTAACAATTTTACATTTCGAATCTTGACGTCCTGATCCGGCTGAACACGCAGTGGCAGCACTCCGCTGAACAGGGTCGGGCCGTCCACTTGCGGC
>JAYVHC010000102.1:0-2602 GCA_043771575.1 Planctomycetia bacterium | reverse complement strand
GCGCGATGGAGCTCTAATCGACTCGGTGCACACACAATTGAACAACATTCGATCGAGAACTACCCACTTGGTAATCTCGGTCGGCGGCAACGACGCACTTAAAACCATGGACCTCTTGGCTTGTCGGGTAGGTACGGTAGCTGAAGCACTGGACCATTTGTCAGCGACGGCTGATCGCTTCCGCCAAAGCTACGATCGAATGCTGGAGGCGGTTGTGGACAGCGGGCGGTCGGCAGCGGTATGCACGATCTACTACCCGAGGTACGATGCCCCTGCGTTGCAAAGGCGCGCGGTGGCGGCACTCTCGCACTTCAACGATGTAATCGTGCTCGCGGCGTCAAAAGCAAGGCTCCCGATCTTGGATTTACGGCAGGTGTGTGCGACGGCGGCCGACTACGCGAATTGGATCGAGCCGTCGGATGTTGGCGGACGACGCATAGCTAACGCCGTCGCGCGCATGCTAGCCCAACACGACTTTGCCGCGAGTGCTTGCCAACTCTACGTGTGATTCGCTCGAATAGCTGCCCCTAACACATTCAGGCTTAGATGGCGAGTGTAACAAGGATGCTCCTCGATAATTTGCCCGGACATCCACACGCGCGCGAGTGGAAAAAGCAAGATTGGTCATTTCGCAAGTCCGCAGCAATCGCAATCATGGAGAAACAAGGTACTTACGGAATCTGAAAGCGGTGCAGAGCAGGCGAGAATCGGGGAGAACAAGAGAGAACCAACCCCAGAAAACTCAGTAAATTCTTGTGTCAGTGCCGGAGCGGGGCTCGAAGCGTTATCAAATTCATTCGGAAATAAGCAAGTTTCGGTCGATTGCGGTGCGAAAAGCGGTGCAACGATTTTCACAGAGGCTGAACTGCTTTGTCTGTGGCGAGCAGCGAATGCAGAGCAACGAGCTGCGGCAGTCCGACTACTTAAAGGCTGAAGAGCACGAGAGCCTCAGACTGTCGTGGCGTTCGCCGATCCCAATTTCGACTAGATATGAGCAAATGCTCGCATGCCGTTTGTCTATGGCATAGGATCTGCCGAGCCACAATTCCAAGTGCGTCAAGAAGCTCGACGGATAGTCTTGTTGCCAAACGAACGACTGGACTGGACTAAATCTCCCCCTCTTGGTATTGACTTTGCGGTAGACTATTCTAAGAGGAAAAAGACACGACCGATGGCCGTAAAAGTAAACCCGTCCCCAGACCAACTCAAACAACTTCTCCGATGCGCTCAGATCGACGGCGAGAAATTGGCAGACCTTGTCATTCACTTGGGTGGTCTCGCCAACCCACCGTTGATGCCAGACCGCCTCCTAGACGAGATAAAAAAAAAACTCAGCAGCGAGGATGCTGAGCTCTTGCTCCCCCAGGTGCTGTCATTGAGCATGTTCGCTCGAGTCAGCGAGTCAAAATCAGTTGAGGTAACAAGGGCATTTCGAAATGCATTTGAAACCGAGCACCAAAGTGTATGGGACAGGATTGCGGGTTCCATGCAAGCGCTAATTGACACTACGGCTATTCGCTTAGTGACGAAAGCGATGGAGCTGAGCTATGACTATGCGAACCTATTGCGAAAAGTTCGTATCATTACCGACTTGCGCCCCCTTTTTGACGAGTCAGGTGCCACGGTTGAGGGTGCTGTGATAACCCACACACTGCGACTCTCTTACGAAAGCGATGATGGGGGGCACGATTTAAGTTTGGCTTTGGATCTAAAGGATGTGCGAAAGCTCCGTGAACAATGTGACCGGGCTATTACAAAGGCAGAGTGCATTCGAGATGAATTTACTCAATCGTCAAAGAAACCATGTCTAATCTCAGGCGAATCGGAGGAACGAGATGAGTAACCTAACTCTTGATCCTCATAATCTAATTCATCAGACAAGGGAGTTTGAGCAATATTCCTATCGGTCGTTTGATCCGAGCGATTGGTATCGCAGTACCGCACGCTTGGGGCGACTCATGTTCAGAGAGAAGGCATCGCAGACATTCACAATTAAAGAGGATACTGATTGTTCCGCGTCAACTTGGGCGAGCGCATCAAAAAGTGATGGCAAGTTTACCGTTCTACTTGAACACTGGTTGCGTGCATGCACAGGGACAAGCGAGCACAGAAAAGCGACCGTTTTTAACCATCTTCCTGCAACTGACCGCAGGGCATTTGAACGCTTCGTGAATTCTGTCGTCGAACAGGCGTCTAGAAATGGAGTTGAGGAGTGGAACAAGATCTTTGCGTACACAGACTTCGATTCGATGCCGCTGTACGTTTCGATCCTAACGCTTGCGGCGACTGAAGAAAAAAGCAATCAACTTCCTGCTCGACGTGTATTTGTTGAACGTTGTCGCAAGACTTTGCGGTCAATGGGATTAGCGGATAGTCTATTCGACTTAGTACAAAACGAAACTTTGGCAGTACCAAGACGTGTGCAATTCCTCAAGACAGCACATATGGTTGCGTGTTTGGAAGAACACTCGGCGACCGAAGGTTTTCTCGATGCCGCGATCAGTTTCGAGAAACTTGACGATAACCGTTCTGCATTGGCATGTATTTATCGAAATGTACGGTACCGCCTGCGAGACACGCAGCTGAGACAACTGGATGCAGA
>JAYVHC010000101.1:0-4880 GCA_043771575.1 Planctomycetia bacterium | reverse complement strand
GCCGCCGGTTTCGTATTGGGCTTGACGACGGAGCAGTTGAACAAAATGCACGACTACGGCAACGGCGTGAAACTGAATCAGATCGATGCGCTCGAGCGGCTGGGCGTCTTGAAAACCGATTGGTTGCCGAAAGCGAAAGACGCGTTACGCGATGAATTGAAGTCTGCTAGTAAGTCGCAGGCCGAGATTGAAGAACGATTGAATTCAGCCAAGCCCCTGGATGGCCAGTTGAAACAACGCTCAAATCAGCTGCTAGGTGCGGCTCCCGAAGCATATGGGAAACTCAGTGATCCCTATGATACGACGGAGGCTCTGGAGCAACGTGCGAGGGCGTTTCTGCATTCGAATTGTGCATACTGCCACATTGAGGCGGGAGGCGGCAACGCAAAAATGGACTTGTCGATTTATGCCCCCCTGGATCGAATGAAAATCGTCGACGTCATGCCAACCCATCACACATTCGACACTCCGGATGCAAAACTAATCGCACCCGGCGATCCAGAGCGATCGGTGTTGCTTCACCGCGTCGGCTTGCGCGGCCCAGGTCAGATGCCACAATTGTCGACTTCTGTAGTAGACGCGTCCGCCGTGACGATGCTCAGAGATTGGGTGAGACAAATGTCGCAATCCAAATAAGTCCACTGAAAACCTATGTGTTGTAGCAGCAATGGATGGTATCGGCGAAGCAGATGCGTTCAAAGAATTGTGGCCAGCCACAACGCATACATTACAATACGCGAAACGCCGCTCCCATCCAGGAGCGGCGTTACCATTTCCTAAATCCAAGTCGACCAATAGAGACTAACCGACTGAATTGATAGTCTTAAGAACTCGCGAAACGATCTTATAGGGATCGGCAGCTGAGTTTGGGCGGCGGTCTTCGAGATAACCTTTGTGCCCATTGTTTACGAACGAGTGAGGAATACGAATCGAAGCTCCGCGGTTCGCCACACCGTAGTTGAACTTGTCAATCGACTGTGTCTCATGCAGGCCAGTCAAACGCAAGTGGTTGTCTGGACCGTATGCAGCGATGTGTTCCATACAATACTTCTCGAATGCAGACATGAGTTTCTTGAAGTACTCTTCGCCACCAGTTTCGCGCATGAATTTGGTCGAGAAATTGCAGTGCATTCCTGAACCATTCCAGTCGCCTTTGACAGGCTTGCAATGGAATTCGACATCGATTCCGTACTTTTCGCACAAGCGGACCATCAGGTAGCGCGCCATCCACATGTCGTCGCCGATCTTCTTGGATCCCTTGGCGAAAATTTGAAATTCCCACTGCCCCTTGGCCACTTCAGCATTGATGCCTTCAAGATTTATGCCGGCATCCAAGGTGATATCGATGTGCTCTTCAACGATCTGTCGAGCCACATCGCCGACATTCTTGTAGCCAATCGCAGTATAGTAAGGACCTTGAGGAGCTGGATAACCGTCGGCTGGGAAGCCTAGTGGTCGACCGTTTTCATAGAAGAAGTACTCTTGCTCGAGTCCAATCCATAGGTCTTCACTAACGTCCACCGTATTGCGGAAGTTCGACGGATGAGGCTCGCCGTTTGGCAACATGACTTCGCACATGACCAAGTAGCCGTTTTTCCGCGTTGAGTCTGGGTAGAACGCAACCGGCTTCAGAACGCAATCGGAACTCTTGCCTTCCGCTTGCTGCGTCGAACTGCCATCGAAGCCCCACAAGTCCAAGTCTGCGAGCGACTTAGGTTCTTTGTCGACAATCTTTGTCTTGCTGCGGAGATTCGGCTCAGGTAGGTAACCGTCAAGCCACACGTACTCAAGTTTAAATTTTTTGTCTGATGACATGGACAATTTCTCTGAAAAGAAACATGAACAAAAAAGACATTCCGCCTGCACCTCGACCGATCCCGCGCAATGTGTCCCTACAACACACTGCGCCGAGAATATCAGGGCTTACTGCCAAGCGATTTTCTCGGAATCGCTTTCTAAGTTGCCATCGGTTTTCTCAGGTCTTGGTCAGACCCTACCCAAAAGCCTGACTGATGCCTGCGCTCAAAGCGCCTCGAAACCTACTCCACTTAGAGATGTCGGGGGATAGGCTAACACGCATCGTAAGTGTGGGCAAGTTCCCCTTAAGGATATGTCTACCGAAAAACCGCTCAAGCGAAGCAGAGTCCTCCTTTTTACCTCCTAGTGGAGCGTCAAACTCTAATTTTAGGGTGGCACGCTCTGAGGCTTTGCGAAGGGCGTGGCGCGTCACGCAAAACCACGCCCTTCGAAGACTCAGGGAAATGACAGCTTCAGCTAGAATGCGGCGTAATTCTGGCCCCGGCTGGCCTTTAGCCGATCGGCAGACGAAAGTTTACCAACCACGTGGGTCAGCATCTCCGAGGCGGAGTGTCGGCTACGTGGTAAATCTCCATCAGCCGGTCGCCTTCAGGTCGCACTCCCAACCGTTCACCAGTAACATTGCAAATTTGTCGGAGAACACGACATTGGCCGCTGAGCAGACGGACGCGTTAGTACTAAAAGTCTTTCCGTGGAGCGAAACAAGCTGCATCGCAAACGTTTACACCCGCGACTTCGGGAAACTCTCTGTGCTAGCAAAGGGGGCGCGGCGACCGAAAAGCCCATTTGAAGCTGCCCTTGACCTGCTTTCGATTTGTCGCGTAGTGTTCATCCCAAAGTCCGGCGATGCGCTCGACCTGCTCACAGAGGCCAAATTGGTGCGGCGCTTTCGAGCTGGCGCGGCGGACCTCTTGCGACTTTACAGCGGATATTACGTTGCGGAATTGTTGGATCGACTGACTGACAAAGGGGACGAACAGCCGGAATTGTTCGAGTTGGCTGAATCAACACTGCTGGCACTGGCAAATCCGGAGCTGGAATTGCGGGCGATTGTGTTGCGGTTGGAATTGCAGATGTTGCGCATGGTCGGACATTTGCCGAGTTGGCGGATGTGCGCTCAGTGCGGTGATGACGTGCCAATCGATGGAAATGCGACGTTCGGCTTGCTGGCCAGTGGAGTGTTGTGCGAACGCTGCCGATCAGGCGCGCGTCACATGATTCAATTACCGGCTCAAGTGCGCCAGACCCTTGAACAATTCAGTGAATCGGACTGGCGAATGATTCCGCTAACAATTTACCCAAACACAAACCGTGCGGCGCTACGAAGCGTTGTGAAGCAGTACTTAACCATTTTGCTGGATCGTAAACTTAATTTACATTCCTACCTTGAGGAGCTTGGGCGCTAACGGATGAGCAACCACAGCCACCATAAGAATAATACGTTCAAGAACAACCTATTGAACCGAACAGGCACGGACGCCATGACCATACAAGCCAAACGCGCTCGTTTCAAACTCGAACTGCGCCGCCCCCTGTGGCTGAGTGGTTGTTTGGCACTCGGCGGCCTCCTTAGTTTTGGTAGCGTCGGCTGTACGATGTTTTCGCCACGCGCAGGGTCGATGAAAGAATATAACGAGGCCAAACGCAGCATCGAAAATCCGTCGGGTTTTGCCGACGGTATTACTCGGCCTGAAGGTAGGACGGCGGAGAAGGACACCAGTGGCAAAGCATTCTTGCAGCGGATTGGGCTCCAACGGCAACGCCGCAGGGATATCGAGCTGTCGCGTAAAGAGTTTCGCGAAGGCGACGCGATGTTTGAAAAAGCTAAGGATTTGCAGGGCGACGAGCGAGCGGATGCGTTTCGAGCTGCGGCCAAAAAATATCAGTCAGCCGCAAAAAATTGGCAGAGCTCAGGACTGGAGCAAGACGCCTTAATGGCCGCTGGCGAAAGCCTCTTCTTTGCGGAAGACTACTATCGCGCCGAAGAAATGTACAGCAAACTCGTCAAAGAGTATCCTCGCAATCGTTATCTCGACCAGGTCGACTCGCGTCGCTTCGAAATCGCGGACTATTGGCTGAAGCACGATTCTGCCGCTCATCAACCATTTACCGTCGTGAATTTCATTGACAATAAGCGACCTTGGAACGATACCGGCGGACACGGCAAACGTGTGCTCGAAGCCATGCGCATAGATAACCCCACGGGCCGTGTCAGCGACGATGCGACAATGCGATTGGCCATTGCTCAGTTTGAGAAAGGGAAATTCGAAGGGGCCGCCGACACGTTTGCCGACCTGCGCATGACCTACCCCGATAGCGAACACCAGTTTCAGGCGCAGTTCCTCGAGCTGCAGAGTCTCCTGAACAGCTATCAGGGACCAAGGTACAGCCCCGTCCCGCTCGACGAAGCCGAACGCCGCGTGAAACAGATTGTGAAACAGTTTCCCAAAGAAGCTGGCGAACGCCAAGAAGACTTGAACGTTGCTTTCGCGAAGATCCGCTTCCTAAATGCCGAACGCGAGTGGTTTGGCGCCGAGTACCGTCGCGTGCGTGGCGAGAATGGTTCAGCCCGCTACCATTACCAAAAAATAGTTGCTGAATTCTCTGACACTCCGTTTGCGAAAGAAGCAGAAGTAAAACTTGCAGAGCTTAGTAGTTTGCCGGATGATCCACCACAACGGTTCGCTCCGCTCGTTAAACTCTTCGGCCAAGCGAGGAGCGAGCAGCCGCTCATCAATAGCGGGTCGACTAAATAAGCATGATGCGTAGTTCACGATTGATTTTGGCGACGCTTATCATTTTCGGCTGCAGCATGTTTGCCGTGGTCTCTCAGACGGGCTGCGCTGGGTATCAACTCGGCAATAATTCGCTTTACAATTCGAATATTCGGACGATCTACATTCCTATCGTTCGCAATGATTCATTTCGTCCGATGGTGGGAGTCCAATTGACCGAAGCGCTCATCAAAGCTGTCGAATTGCGGACTCCGTTCAAAGTGATCGGTGATCCATCGGCCGACAGTACACTGACCTGCCGAATCGTGCGTGAATCCAAACAAGTGA
>JAYVHC010000100.1:0-6747 GCA_043771575.1 Planctomycetia bacterium | reverse complement strand
TCGTTTGCCGCGCCCATGATGGGATGTACCGCCGCATTGATTATGTTCTCTTTTGGAATGCTCTGGCTTAGTTATCGCACTATGCGTTCAAAGCAAAAGGGGGAAGGTTTTGGTAACGCGACAGATTTGCCTGCGATACAGAATCCTGAGTCCAACACTTCCGGTTCATTGCCGTCGACCTTGATTGCGTTGATGCCTCTTGTATGTCTATTAATTCTCAATTTCGTCTTCTCGCAGTTGCTGGTACCGACCTGGGAAGCTGATTACTTGGCCGAAGCAAGATTTGGAGGAACCGAACTCAAGAAAGTTCAAGGAACTTGGTCCACCATCATCGCGATGTTGGGTGCGATCCTGTGTGTCCTGGTGATGCACTGGCGAAAAGGTAGTGCATTGAGGGAGGTAGTTTCGCGAGGTGCACAAAGTTCGTTGATGCCGGTCTTTAACGCAGCTTCCGAATTCGGTTATGGCTCAACCATTGCGGCACTGGCAGGTTTTACAGCCGTTAAGACCTGGATGATCGGCTTGGCTCCTTCCCAGCCGCTGATATCAGAAGCTATCAGTGTCAATGTCTTGGCTGGAATAACCGGTTCTGCATCGGGTGGGCTGAGTATTGCACTTGAGGCTATGGGGAAATCGTACCTCGACCGCGGACTAGCGGCGGGAATAGATCCGGAAGTCATGCATCGAGTAGCGTCATTGTCGTGCGGGGGACTGGACACTTTGCCTCACAATGGAGCGGTTATCACGTTGCTGATTATCTGTGGAGCTACGCACAAACAGTCTTATTGGGACATTGCGATGGTCTCGGTTATTGGTCCCATACTCTCCACAATTATCGTCATAGCGTTCATGAGTTGAATTCCCCACCCCATAGCCGACAAGGACTGTACAATGGCGATTACTCGTTCTTTATTGACGTGTTGTAATCAAGGAAATTCGACGATGACCTATCGAGCCCATCTCTCAGCGATTTGGCTATGCGGACTTGCAATACTACTGTCGGTTGGCTGCGATTCGAGCCCAGACGCGCGCCGGAGCTCGTCCACCAACCCTCTAAACGATTCGACATCGACGAAATCCACACAATCCCCATCGTTGGGTGGACAAGCAGCCAAGGGAACCACAGAGCAGACTGAAAAACAGAGTGTATCCGCCTTGGAAGCCGCGAACGCCAAATTGACGCGCGATGCCAAAGGCGAAGTCATCACCGCTGATCTACGTGGTTGCAAACTGGACGACGCCGTGCTCGGCGAAATCGCGACTTTGGCGACGCTTCGACAACTGGACATGCGTGAATGCGTGCTTAGCAACGCACAATTAATAGCCGCCGTAAGGCCGCTGGCCAAACTGCGAGCGCTGCGACTGAGCGGCAAAGGGGCTGCGACGACGGTCGATGACGAGGGCTTATCGGTATTGGCGGGTTGCCCCGAGTTGAGAGTACTGGCTGCCGACGAACTTTGGTTCAGCGAAGATGGTTTGAAAAAACTGACTGGCTGCAAGAATCTATCCGAGTTGTATATTGCGCAAACATTGATTGAAGACGCGGCGATGCCCACCGTGGCCAGTTTCAAACAACTCAAAAAGTTGCGATTGGCGAAAACGCAAGTCAGCGTTGAAGGATTGAAGGCGCTCGCCGGATTAAAACTTGAGGATCTCGACTTAAGCGAATGCAGCCAGATAAATGACACAGCCATGGAGGCGGTGGCAACATTCACAACGCTAAAGCGATTGAATTTGTGGCGAGATCCGATCACCGACGCAGGTTGCAGCAAACTCGCTGGACTAACACAGCTCAACTGGTACAACCTTGACAACACCCAATTGACTGACGCAGGGCTCGATCATCTCGCTGGTATGACCGAACTGACGTTTCTGCATCTCGGTTCGACAAGCGTTTCCGATGCGGGCATGCCCAAACTGCTGGGGCTGAAGAAGCTCAAGGATCTCAAGGTCACGCGTACGTCGACCACCGAGGCCGGCGCGAAACTGCTGACCGACCAAATTCCAGGCCTGGAAGTTCAAGTAAAATACCGCGAAGAGCCGGTTCCCTAGTTGGACAGCGCCAATTGGTTGCGCAGTACAAGCCCGAAGCGCAAGCGAGTGAATGAGTTGCGCGGATACACTCGCTTGCGCTTCGAGCTTGTATTCGTACCAGCGTAAAGAAAAAATGAGTCGCAGGGTGTTCGCTAGAGGTCGATATCGCACAACACCAGCGGCATGTCGTCTTGCGGATCTTGAACTCGCATCGCCTTGCGGCCGGAAAAAATGTCATATAGCGGCTTGCCGACCAGTTCACCGCGCCAGCCGTCAAGCAGTGCCAGCGGTTCGTCTTCGTCATCCAAGTCTGGCGTCGTGGTAGGATCTAACCAATACGAGGCCAAGCGGCCGACATCATCTGAAGTACCCACGATCGACGGCGCGATGCCGTGAACACGACATAGGTAAGACATGGCTGCCGTCAGAAATTGTTGCAATAGAGCCGGCGGTCGTGGGCGCTTCATCGCACCACTCCAGGGAGACACAGGGATGGGCGCAGCCAAACCGGCTTCGATGGCTTCGGCGATTTCGGGAATGAATTTTTGAAAGCCTGGAAAATGCAGGCCGCGAATTGGGCTGATTTTCTTTGGGTCTGCCGTGCCGCGCCGCGCGAGCTCGACGATTAAATCATCACGGAGCACACGGCGAGCAGGCATGTTGCGCTGTTCCGCGCGGCGCTCGCGCCACAACCACAGCGCGCGCACGATACTCAATTGACGTCCGTGCATCGATTGCACGCCACCGATGCGCGGCCAACCTTCACGCAACTGCGCGGCGATAAGATTCCGTTGCCGCCTTTCAACCTCGTCGGTCAACCATTGCTCGCGACCAATTGAGGTCAATTGATGCTTGAGGGCATCGTACAATCTGGGCAAATGCAACACATCCAGTGCAGCATAGTCCAACTGAGCAGTTGAAAGCGGTCGCTTGCGCCAGTCGGTGCGAGTTTCGCCCTTCGACAGACTTTCGCCCAATAATCGCTGCAATAGTTTACCGTAGGATGCCGGAAACTCGCCACCTAGCAAACCGAGCGCCAATTGAACATCGAAAAGTTTTGGAAAGGTGCTGCCGGTCGCACGATAGGCAAACAGAATCTCTTCGCGGCCCGCGTGAACCACAATCGTCCGCTCTGGAACTACCATCAACAACCACAATGGTTGCAGGTCCGACATCGATTTTGGGTCGACGATGAATACGTGGTCGCGCGTTGAGATTTGCAACAGGCACAAATCCGGCTTGTAACAGTCCTCAGCAACAAATTCGGTATCGAAGCCGACAAGATCAGATTGTTCGATCGCGGCGAGCAGCTCCGGTAGCTGCGAATCGTTCTCGACTAACGTATAATTCAACCGCATCGCCCTGTTCTAAAGGTTTGTTTCGCGAATTGACCATTAAACTGTGCGAGCCGCCGACTGCCAAGCAAGGTCATCACTTTCCGCGCGAGTTGGCTGAAATTCGTTTGGTAAAAAACACCGACGCTGCCCGTTTTTCCACGAAAACGCTATGCACGACCCAACACAACCCACCCAAGTTGCAACTCCACATTCGCCGGTTTGCCACCCAGATGGCGAACTGGCGACGCGTTTGCAGGCTGCCACAAAGTTGCTCATTAGCGTCCGGAATGTCGAAGAAGCTGCGCTGGTTCGCGATGCAGGAGTGGATTGGATCGACCTCAAAGAACCCCAGTCAGGTGCGTTGGGAAGGGCCAGTTTGTCGGAAGCGCACGCGGTCGCGGAACTCCTCAAAGACCATCCGCAACGGAGCGCGGCCCTCGGCGAACTAGTTGAGTTGGACGAACAAGTCGCGTTCGATTTTGCCCCACTCTTCCCCTTCCTCAAAGTTGGATTGAGTCACCTGGGCTGCGGCGGTCGGTCGGGGTCCACTTGGCAAGCTCGCTTCGAATCGCTGGCGAGTCAGCTACGAAAGCGCGGTGCCGAGTTAATTCCGGTTGCTTACGCAGATTGGCTGAATTGCGATGCCCCCAGTTTGCAGGAGGTAGTGCGAGTTGCGCAGCGCGTCGGCGCAAGCCACTTGCTGGTCGATACATTTATTAAAGACAGTCGCGGCTTGTTGGATTGGCTAAACCTCGACGACTTGCAGCGAGTCGTTGAGGCCCTGCGCGCAGTCAATTGCGGAACCGTCTTGGCCGGTAGTCTAAAAATCGTCAACGCGCCGCTGTTGCTCAGACTTCAACCCGCTGCCCTTGCCGTCCGCGGTGCCGTCTGCCAATCCAGCGCAGCTACGCCTCAGTCCGTTACTTGCACTCCTTCGCGCATCACCCCCATTGATCTCGGCAAAGTTGAATTGTGGTGCTCGTCCGTTTGCGGCAACGGCCTGTTCCACGCGTAGCACGGTATTCGAATTCGATGGTCGCATCCGGCAGATGCGACCCACGCTGGGTCACGCTTTCCGAGAGTGACCTTGTTCGCCTCAGAATGCTTCACAGCGTTGAGTGGTGGTCCTACACTCGTGAAAACTAATGCGTCTCCGCGACCGTTTTTACTGAGGGGCGAAGGCCATAAGGCGACTTGGCGTTGCAATCAGTAACCAGCCGTCGACCGCGACTATATTACCGCCTTCGGAACCGCGAGTGTCTAAGCGGATACGACGTTGCATGGGCGGTGCGTCGACAGCCGTGCGCTCCTTCAACTTGGACGAGAACACGATGATCTCATTGGCAGTAGGCCAATAAATTTCTCCGGCAGCGATTAAACCGCGTCCAAGGCCACGCGGACTCGGCAGCGAATTCAAAGTGCCGATGTTGCCTGCCGCAGGGAAGCGAGCGTCGATCCTTCCAGTGCGACGATCCAGCCAAACCAAACGATCTCCACTGACTATTAAATGATCCTGGGTGACGCCGAGCAGGTGAACAGCGTCAACCGCGGAACTTCCGTCGGTAGACCAAACCAAATCGCCAGTCTGCGCGTCAAGTGCGAAGACTTCCGGGCAATCCTGGGGCGCACAGTAAACCAAGCCGCCATGGATCACGCATGGATTCAAGTCGCGGTAACGAAATCGATCCGGTTGCGGATAGGCTTGTTTGTCTTTGTCGTGACGACGATAACGGACTAGCCATTCAATCTGACCGCTCAGCGGATCGAGGCAAGCGACAGCACCCAGGTTGGTGTTGTAGTACAGGCGACCTCCTTCCATACTCAATAACTGGTGCGATAACAAATTCGCTCGGTCGGATCCTTCCACCGTTCCTGTGGCCAGTGCTAGCGACTTCCAAATCAATTGACCACTGTAGCGATCAAAGGCGGCGACCGAGCGACGCAAGCCTACGTTGTCGCGTTTCGCGATCGCCACAAACAACTTGTCTCCAACAATCAGCGGACACCCTTCAGGCTCGCTTCCAGCGAACTCCACTTGCGACAAGTGCAAGGGAAAACCTTTGAGTAAACTCCCTTGCCGTTGCAAATCGATGCCGACGATGTAACCGATCGAACCACCATCTCCCGCTTTCTCGCCATTGGCCCAACCCGTAACCGGCGCCCCAATCCTCGCGTATAAACACTCGTCGTAAATGGACAACGTGCCGCGCGCCGCACCGACCATCGGATAACCCAAGGGTAACAAAGCGGCCGACGCAATGTGGCTATCGAACAACGGGAGCGGCGGTTTAACATCGGGCCAAGCTGCACCCGTTCTTAAATCGTAGGCGGCGATGCGGTTGAGTTCATGCACGAAGACTCGGCCCCGATAAACGGTCGGATGATAGGAGAGTAGTCCGACTTCGGATTCGGCAACGCGAGGCTTGGAAGACGAAATGCGATCGCTGCTCGCACTGTAGCGCTCCAAAGCATGATTCCAAGTCGGCCAGCCACCGGGATCAAGCCTTATGCCGCTTTGAGCATTGCGATGCAAGTTGCCGCCAAACGTTGGCCACTGTTCTTTGACGCTCGACTCTCCGACATCGGGACTCTTGAATTGCCATGCACTGGCGAGTTTCAAGTGCTCCTGGAGTTGCCTGCGAGCGTCCGCTGGCAGCATCTCGGCCATCGCCATCGTCCAGGCAGTCAAATGAGTCTGATCGCCTACGGCATGGTTGATCATGGCAGAGTCGATTGAGCGCCGCAGCATTTCTACCGCCAGTTTCTCCGGTGCAGTCGTTTGCCAGGCCTCGGCAAGCAAACGATCGTGCCAAGCACGCATGACGCGGTGCCGCTCTTCCTCGCTCCACTGGTCAATCACCATTGGCCAAGCCAATGAGCCGCTCGGTTGCGGCAGGTTTGCCTCCGTGCCACTACGATTTGATAGCCAAAACCGCATGCACGGCAGTTGCCGCTGAATCGTCTGCGTGGCCGCTAAGCCCCAGCCCCGTTCCAAGTATAAATCGGCCAGCAGCAGTTGCAGATTATTGCCTGAAGTAGTCTGCGAAAACCGTTCCGCTGCCTGCCTCGTGCGTGACAGATCTTTGCTAACCGTTACCTCCGCGAATGCGGCTGCCGCTGCGTCATCGTGATCTTTAAGATAGTCTTCTCGAATGCCGCTGTTGTCTCTCAGTAGTTGAGCCAGCCGGCCTTGCGACCACTGACGAATTGAAACATAGCGCTGCGTTATCTGCGTGGCGGCTCGCTGCATTCCTTCAGCCTCGATCAGCCGCCCTTCGCTCTGTTCAAACAGTTTTTCAAGCGTTGCCGCAGCTTCGCCAAATTGCCTTGATTTTGAAAGCTCTTCAACTTGTTCAATTAACAGTCGTTCTGCCCC
>JAYVHC010000099.1:0-9703 GCA_043771575.1 Planctomycetia bacterium | reverse complement strand
CCTCGATGCTACCCCGACCGGGATTAAAGCGGTCCATGTGCTCGAGAACATAAGCCAGCAACTCTTGCTCGATATCCTCGGGCTCCATGCTTGAAAGGTCCGAGCGATGCTCGACGCGACACACGACCTTGCCAGCCAACTTGGTAGCATGGCTGAGAATTTTCTGACGAATCCCCGGTGTGATCAAAGTACTTCCTCCGGCTGGGAGGACGACTTGTTCCAAGAAAATCACCAGCAGAACCGTGCTGCGAATCGGTTAATTCACAGAGAAATCACGGGCTGGCTTATCTCGGACTTAGTCGCATCCGTAAGCCGGAGTCACGGCGACTCAAAGCCGGAGTCGTTGGCTTAAAGCGTGAGCCAAGAAGATTTTTTAGAATTGCCAACCTGGGTCTTGAGTTGGCCTGTAGCACAGGGATTCGCCTTGAAACGCGGTTTGTAGATGCTCCGCCGGCTCGGTAGATGATTTACTGATACGGTCAATGTCGCGATTGACCTGCCACCGCCCATCTCGCTCCACGATTAGTTCATCGAGCGCAACCACGATGGTCTGAAAGCGAACTGCGAGAGCGTCAACATCGATGTTTGTATGTAGCAGTGTTGAAACGAGGATTACGAGTTGCGAGGAAGTAGCGAGCGAAGATGAAGCCGCAAGAAGCGATTCGGCATCACTGCGAACACACATGTGGACTGGCACTGAAGCAAGCCGTGGTGGCAGTCGGCCAATACGATGCACATTGGCATCTGGCAAGCTCAAGCTATAGTCGATCCGACCTTCGAGAGCTTCCACGATCCGCGTCGCAAGTGATCGCAGATTCAACTTGCAGACGATTTGCGTATCGCGAGTTACCTCAAACGATTCACCGACGACGCGATTGATCCCAATTAAGGTGCCATCGCGGTGCTCGATTACATCGCAGGGTGTGACACCATCGCTGGCTAGCGTCCATGCCGCCAGCTCAGGAGTCGCCGTCAGTAGCTTATGACTATCCGCCCACTCTTCAGCCAGTTCTGCTCGCCACAGAAACATCGGTGCCTTGAGGCTTGGGATTCGCGAGATGGTTTGCCAGAGACGAAGCGGCCTGCATTCTGAGGGTTTCATTTTGCGGAACTCGGATACCGTGATGAATCATCCAACGATCGATTGCAGCGATTCCTACTTGGCGACTGAATCGAATCTTGTTGCCAGAGCAGACCGTCGCAATCACTTCGCCGACATCCTCGAGGACTATCCTAAACTTGGCACTCAGCAGTCGTCCGTTCGGAACCAATCGCTTGTTGTGCTCACGCAAAGCATCAAAGATCGCCTCGCTTTTAAACGTGATATGGAGCGTTTTTTCACCTAGCAGGACCTCCTGAATTTCTACCAAAGTGACTCTCTTGATGCCGAAAACCATCCCGGGCGATTGAACGTCTTCGCCAAGCCGATAGATAACATCGAGATTGAATGTCTCTCCATGCTCAAAGAATTCAGGATCTGCAAACAGTTGCTCGCTGAACAAGCGACAATAAAATCGACGTTCGCTAACCAGGTCGGCTCGAATGCGCAACTCACCTGTCTCAATGTTATAGTAAACCAAGTCATAGCCTACAGGGCGACGAATGTCGGGCCGGCACATATCGTTGTCCATGACTTCATCCCGCTTGAGCGACCCGCCGAATCGAATCAGAAAAGCCACTTCGTTACCGAACTCGTACATCCAGAACGCCGCGCCACCACCTCGCTGGCGATTGCGATTGAACTGGTTGGTGCATTCTTCAATTCTCTTCAGCACGACATCAGCCGGCATTTCAAACAGCGGCGCTTCGAGTGTGCGATTCATGAAACAGTAGAACGACTGAAAACGAAGCACGATGCGTTCACAGTTCGCGCGACGCAACTGGTCCGGATCGTTCAACCAGATCAGCAGTGCGAGGTCGGCCGGTGTGAGATCGCCTTCAGGCAACTCGATGCCGGTCTTGGAATCCTTGGCTGCTTAGGTAGTTGTCGAATCGCAACAGAAATGTTCGGAAGCGATTAGGTTCGATCGATCGCAGAATTGCGATGTCGTTGAAATGGGGGAGATGATAACTGAGCTTAAAACACGTGATACAAAATGCGGCTCATTGTGTGCGTTCGTGAAGTCAGACCCGCCGCCAGCGATTGCTAGCTATTTTTCCTTTTGGCCCTCTATCAGACGGTAGGCAAGTGACACCTCTCGTCAAACGCCCCCGCAAAATCGGAAAACTCTCTGCAATCGGAGCATCTTGGTAATAGAAACGGATAAAAAATGCGGTTGGCGCCGACTGAGTTCTTTCTCGTGGAGATCGCACCGGTTGGGGTGACCGGAGCGTCGAAATACGGTATTCGACGAGCGGAACGCAGCAATTTATCGTCATTCAGTTACTCGCTCAGGACACTCCCTCCTGAGATGGGTGGCCAAATTGCCGGGATTTTAAACTGAGAAAGCTTGATATTGGATGCGCAGGCGGGGCGTGGTTCTACATCGACGCAAGATAGCGTAGCTGTTGTCGTCATGCTGACATCGTCAGCGGCTTGAGCCAGACCAAAGTCGGTCTACATGGGAAAGCCGTAGCCATCACTGTGTTCCGAGGAAAGTACGGATGCCTGGCCATACCCGCCGATTACATCGAGCGTTTAGTACGTGAAATGTTGAGAAACCATTGAACCCAATCCAGGTTTCAGCGACTTCAATAGTGAGGCGGGAACAACGTGAACAATTCGCTGGAACAGATTGACGAAGCGCTGCTGGTTGTAAAAGCCCAGAGCGGCGATGGTCAGGCATTTCGGCGGTTGGTGGAAGTCTACGATCAGCGATTGTGGTATTTTGTGCGGCGAATGCTGGACGACGACCATCGCGTCGCGGACGTGCTCCAGAAAGTTTGGCTGAGCGTTTTCAGATCATTGCATCGATTGAGCAGCCCGGCGGCTTTTCGCGTCTGGTTGTATCGCATTGCCCATGATCGTGCGGTCTCTGAGTTGCGTCGCATCGGACGGGAGATCGTCGTCGAACCACTTGGCGATTATGAGCCGACAGCCACCGAGCGCGAACCGAACCTGCTGAACTCCGAGACTGCAGAACTAGTACATCGTGGACTAAATCAACTGTCGATCGATCACCGCCGAGTCCTCACGCTTCTCTATCTGGAACAGATGAGCGTCGCAGAAATCGGCGACGTGCTTGGGTGCAACACTGGAACCGTCAAATCCCGATTGCATTATGCGCGAGCGGCTCTGGCATGCTGGCTCAAGGAGCAAAACGCATGAACACTCTAAACAAATCAAACAGTTTCCAGACTCTACTCGTACAGCAAGAGTGTTCGCTTTCGCGTCAACCATACCAGGATCATCGTATGCAAGTCGAAGCACGACTCGCCCAGGCCGAGCGTTATCAAAAGCACTCCAAAGTCGTTGGATTCATCGCCATTCTGCTCGCCGCTGGGATGTTTCCGATCGTCGCATCGGGAGCGATGGGAAGCGCTGATCCTTTTGACAAAAATGCCAATATTTTGTCCGTGTCGCTGGCTCTCCTGTATATCGTGGCTTGCATTGTCGGGGCGGTCAGCGTCGCATCGTTCTACTCGCGATTTTCTCCACGCACGCGACAGGCCCGAGAAGACCTGCGTGACGAAATGCTTCGCGAGATGCGGAGCGAATTGGCGGCTCTTCGCGAACAAATAACCCATATGCAACAGGAGCAACAGAAGTGACCATGGAAAACACACATCGCGACAACTTCGTGCAGCCTGAAGAAAGGTCGCTGGAGGATTGTTGCGATCCTCTTACTGAGTTGCACTGTTGGGCTTTCGTCTTGTTGTGAGATCGGATTGGGCGTGCTCATGATCGATTCCCCATTTCACGGCGGAACGATTTTCCCACGACAGGCTGAGCGGTACTCCGCAGACTTTGGTCGGGTTGGCAATCTCCTTGGGAGTGAACTGCTTGAACTTGGCGTGCGTGAGTAGCATCACATAGGTCGTGTCGTTGATGACGATGGACGCTGCGATTTCGTCGGTAAACTGCGGATTGTGTTTGTAGTCGAGCGATTCCCTGCTCATTGGTCGATCGGAGTCCTTGATGGGAGATACTCGAACTATGTCGAGCCGAACAATTGACTCAAGACTCAAACTTGCGAAGATTATGCGAAGGAAAGATCGCGCAACAGCAGTTGAGTTGAATCACACTCCGCTCTGGTTGAAGCAACGAATCAAGAAATTCCTTCGGGAACTTGGTGTTTCTGCAGATGAAGTTTTCTTTTTCAGCAGCTTCTGTAAAGCGAATGGATGGAGACCAGACCATTTTGGTTCTTGTGAAAGCGGTCATGTGTTTGTCGACGAGCCATACCCAATCTACTATGTAGACCCTCACAAATACGACGATGCAACCAGCCAGTGAATTGCAAAGTTGCTTGGGCTGGAATTGATCATTGTTGAGCCTTGCGAGAGTAACTCGAATCCGCCACAGACAATTCGATACGAGTAGGGGGAAGCTCGAAGTAGATCAGATTGCGAGTGCATTGCAGAAAGCTGATGCGAAGGTATTATTTGCGACTCTATCCGATGTCGCATTTCTCAAAGAGCCAACTGCAGACCGCATGGAAGCGCTAATTCTTAGAGCAATCAAGCTTGCTGAACCGCTTGAGCCAAGTTTTGGGTGAAATTTCAACACGGATTATGCGGAAATCCATGTTCAATAGTGAACTGCGGAAGTAACGGTGTAAAATGGCGTTTCTCTTAAGCAAACGAGCAGTTCTGTCCAAGGTTACGATGAAGCAATAAATGAGCTCAAAGATCAGTGCAGAACGCGTCCAATTGTCCCAACCCTAGGTGCGGGGATCTCTCGAGCGCTCACGGCAGCGAAAGACGTGCTTTGGAGGGCTGTACTAGTCGTGGCCACCTATCGGGTGATCATTTCGCGATGGAGAAACTGCGATTCGGCCGCTGGTCCCAAAGATGTGCCTATTTAGAGCCAGGCCCGAATCCATAGCTCGGACCGTCACGACGAGTCGATGATGGCTTTTGCTGCCCATCAGTCTGCTGGGCATCGCCACGTTTCGGTGCTTGGACAACTTCCGTCTTAAAACCCTCTGGAGCTTCGAAGCTAAAAAGAGAAGCTTGAAGCGGTACGTTGTATTGAAAATCCGTCCATGTCTCCGTAACACTTGAGTCGATTCCGGCGGAGAACTTTTCGACGAGCAGCGGAAGGTCAGTGGTTGGATCGACCCAGATATTGAATCTTGCCTGCTTGTCCTTTACAGTAAAACCCTTTGCCGCAACGGGTCCGATGCTCTTTACTTGATCGCTTTGTGACTCGTTGGAAAGTTTCAACTCGGAACGTGAGAGCTGCGTGATGACGTTGAATCCATCTGGAACGTTCAGCCCCTCTGTAACCCTAGCCTTCGATTCCGCCGGGCTCACTTCCATTAGCTTCTTCTTTGCAGCATCGAATACAAGGTAAATTCCACTCGGCTGTTCGACCCGACAAATATTCGATTCCGACAGATAGACCTGCCACTTCATTGGCGTTTTGCTTTCACTGGAGATCGTAACGGCATATTTCGCTGTACGCACCTTCTTCAGTGATTCTTGCACCTGCGCGAAGGCGGTGCTGCCACCGAGGGGACTGAAAACAATTGTCAGCGCAATACTGGCCGCACAAGCGCCTACGAACCCAAGACTCTTCAACATGAAACTTCTCCGTTTCCAAAGGGAACTACCTTCATCAATACTGAGACTTGAGAAACGTTCACAAGTCCGATTAACAGTGTTATCGCTAGCTGCCGCAGAGATTACCGATGTCGCGTTGACCGGCGCAAATTGCGGACAATCGGTTACGAACAGTTGCTGTAAATCTTGCTCGTCGCCGGGGAGAGCCTGACCGTCTGTAAGTACTTGTCGATTCATGGAAAACTTTCTCTCTGCGTGATTGGTTTAGGTTGTTGTTTGTGAACACTGGATAGCGCACTTCTTAGGAGAACGATGGTTTTCGAAAACTGAGATTTGATTGTGCTAGACGGCTTTCCCAATAGCTCTGCTATTTCTTGAAATGTCATTCCTTCGTCGAATCGCAACGAGACCAGAGTTCGCTGCATAGGGGACAACTTCTGAAGCGCGAGTTGAAGTTCGCTGCTAGCCTCCGCATCAACCAGAGTTTCAAGAGCGCTCGTTTCCGAAGCGAAGCTTTTCCGAGTCAGTAAGCTTGAGAGCAATCGCCTTTCTCTCGCGTTCTGCCGGACTCGCGTCAATGCTTCATTGACAACGCAACGTGTGAGCCACGCCGCCGGGTCGACGAGTCGACTAAGGTCTTGAATCTCAGAAATCAGCCGAACGAATACAGTGTTCCTGGCATCCTCGGCTGCGGACTGGCAACCCAGAATTCGGTACGCTATTCGTGCAAGCCTTCGTTCGTGTGTGCGGATGAACGATTCGAGTGCAGACACATCGCCACTGACAAATGCAACGAGACGATCTCTATCGAGAGCCTTCACTGCGGAGTCTTCCGACTTGTAGATTTCCATGTGGACTCCTGCGGCAGCGTTTTTCGCGGTTCAATAACATACTGACGCGCAGAGCCGAAGTTTGGACGACAAGAGTTACCGACTTCGGTCGAAAAAGGAAAAGTCAAAGCGGCGTTTCATGCAGTGGAGGATAGACCGATAGAATCCGGCAGCAGCCATACATGAAGCAAACCGTTTCTACTTGCCCTTCCCTCATAACCCGCCACTAAGTTCGCAACATTGGTCCAACTGGTGAGTCAGACTAACTGAAAAAAATCCCGAGTGAGTCGGACAGGAGATAACCGCGAGTCGTTAACCCGGCGGTTTTCATAACCCAGAGACTTTGAGAGTATTTGCATTTGAATTCTACCGGAATTGGGCGTGCGAATTTTCTTTCAATCTTTGACTGACAGAATCTGCCTTTCCAACATAAGCAGCATCTCCTTTCCACTGGGCTTATTGAAGTCTGACGGATACTGGTCACTTTTCAATTTCTGTGCCGTTGATGGCTGTTGGAGCAGCATGGTCAATTGGTCGCCGTCGAGCTTCCAGATTCCGATTTGACGATGGCCCTTGAGTCGGTCATCAGGGCCGAAGTAGGTAAGTTCGATCCGATAAGGAGTCACCGTGTCGTCAAGTTTGAATCGAAACAGCGACTGCGTTCCCAGCTTGCGATCAATCAGATTCGCCTTGCCGTTCGCTTTGAAAATCCAGTTGTGCGGCAACTCGACCCTCTTGCCGTCCGCGCTGGCTTCGGTGACAGCCCAGTGCCCTTCAATCGAGTGGAGATTTGGTTTGTCTTTATTATCATCAGCTCGAAGAGTTGGAGTAAGAATTGCAACCCAAACGATCATGAACAGGGATTTCAGCATGGAAGTTCTCCAAAAAAAAGAGACTTTGAACGAGACGCCCCCATCGAGCTAACACAACCCACTGAAGGCAGTGTCTCATTTCTTCAGGCAGTGAGGATTCAGAATAGAGGTCGCCCTGCATGTGTGTTCGGTTCAAGGATTCGCAAAAACTTTTCTTGGCAGTCTCGGCACGTTCCGGTTGAGCGGCTTCTATACTCGTGTGAGCCTTCGTCTCCTCGAAATGCTTAATACTCAGCGGAGGCAGGCGAGCATCGTCAAGCTGAGGATTTGCGATACGCGTGGTTGGCTGACGTTGCCGATGGTCGCGAGGTGCTCGAGGTCGCGAACCTTGCCGGTTCGTAGCAGCTCGTCACAGCGAATAGCGAGGGCCATCAATGGCGTGATCCGTGGCAGCCCTCCAGGCATCTCCGGATCATCGCACTGTTCACGCTCTTGCCGCGAGGTGCAGTTGAGCACAAGCTTCTTCTTTACGGTATTCATCATGCAGCCTCTTCCGTATTTTGAATTAGTGCAGTGATCGCAGTCGGGTGATACGAGATCGACAACGCGCCCTCAAATCGATCGTATTGAACTCTCGAGATCAACAACTCCATCAACTGCACTCGTTCTTTCGGACGTAGGATTGCCCAGAGCTTATCAAAATCACTTATCGCTTCCTCAACATCACTGCGACCAAAGCGGCATTCGCTCAACTGTTCGAGGTCTCTTTCAACCTCATCAATCCGGGCTTGCGTCTTGGCGAGACGCGTCTTTAGTTCTAGACGTCTGGCGTCGTTCAGATCGCCAGCCTCGCCCTCGGTCGCCATACGTTTGAGTTCCGCATCGTCACGCGAACGCGTGCAGCGAACACTTGTCGAACGGGCGGCCACCTTTGTAACGGCCTTTGCGAGTCAGCCAAGTCTTGTTGGCCCAGCCAAGCTGATCCAGTTTCTGGACCACCGGCAGCAGCGATCGCAGACTTAGGTACGAATCAAAGATCTCTCGCACCATCTCCGCTTCTTGTGCGTTGATGACCAGCTTGGGGCTAGTCGAAGAGCGATCCACGTCGTAGCCGAGCACTTGTTGTCCACCGCACCACAGCCCTTTCTGTCGCTGGGCGGCGATCTTGTCGCTGATGCGTTCGCTGATGATCTCACGCTCGAACTGTGCGAAAGACAGCAGAATATTCAGCGTCAGTCGCCCCATCGAATTGGTCGTATTGAACTGCTGAGTCACAGAGACAAAGGAAACTCCATTGGCATCGAAGTTCCGCATGGTTTGCGCGAAGTCGAATAGCGAGCGACTGAGTCGGTCGACCTTGTAAACAATGACACAGTCAATTTCGCCCGCCTCGATATCCTACATCAAATCGTTGTACGCAGGTCGATCGAGGTTGCCACCCGAGAATCCTCCGTCATTATAGTGTTTGGGCAAACAGACCCAGCCTTCGGACTTCTGGCTAGCGATGAATGACTCTGCCGCCTCTCGTTGGGCGTCAAGCGATTTGAACTCAAGGTCTAATCGCTCCTCGGTCGATTTGCGAGTGTAGATCGCACAGCGGGTAGGCGAGAGGCGGGAGTTGGCAGGCTTTAGGTTTTTGGACATAGAATGGAAGACCTGATTTTGAATTGAAGATTCATTGGGGAAGTGGAAATGCGTGATCACACAAAACTGCGTGCGTTTGAGTTGGCGGATACGTTGATTTTGAGCGTATATCAATAAGCGGAAATCGATCGAGCCACGGAAACAGCACGAGCCGAGGAAGCCTTGAAAACGGCTGCACAGGAGCTGGTGACTCGCAAAGAAGCTCAGGGGCGGGTCGTCGAAGAAATGCGGCGCCGCCGAGTGACGATGGCCTTGGCTGCTTCGTTGCTGATCGGAGTGATCGGTAGCGGCTGGTTTGCCTTTCATGCCGGTAAGCAAGGGAGACTTGCCGAAAAAGAGCGCAAACTTGCGGACAGCGCACGCGAGGAAGCAGAAGTATCCGAACAAACGACCAGTGTTGCGCTCGACAAGGCGAGTACGCTCAACACGGAGCTAACTAAGAGCAAAGAGAATCAGAGGCGGATGCTGTACGGGGCCCAAATGAACCTGGTCCAGAATGCCTGGGGGGTGGACGACGTGCCCCAGGTTCAGAAGTTGCTCAACGCCACGCGCCAGCGTCCTGGCGAAACCGACCTGCGGGGAATCGAGTGGCACTACTGGCAGCGAATGCTGCACCAGGAAGAGCGAGTGTTCAAGTTGCCCTTGTGGCTCTCAGCGGGCTCGGCGCTACCACAGTTAAACGAATTACCACCGGGATCAAAACTCTCCGACGGTGCGGCCGCTAGAACGACTTTCAGCCACGACGGCAGG
>JAYVHC010000098.1:0-3635 GCA_043771575.1 Planctomycetia bacterium | reverse complement strand
TCCGCGAAAGTAAGTTTGCGCAGTTGCTCGAGCATGGCTGCGGGCCGGGCTGCGGAACGGAGGCAGCTACACACGGCTGTAGCAGTAAAGGTGGCTGCGCGGTATGCCACGTGGCGAGCAAGTGCAAGAAGTAAGAGTCTGCCAGTGAATCGCACTTATCATCAACAACTATTGGAGGAAGCTCTGAACGGCAGCGCCGAGTCGCTTGGTACTTTACTGGAAAACTACCGGGCCTATTTGACTGTGCTCGCACAACGCTATCTTGACCCGCGTTTGAACGGTCGGCTCGATCCAGCGGACGTGGTCCAAGTCACTTTCCTCGAAGCTCAACGCGACCTCGCCAGTTTTCGTGGCCATCAAATCGAAGAGTTGCTTGGTTGGTTACGTCATATCCTACGAAACAATGTCTCGTCCGCTCATCAACGTCATTTGTTTACTCAAAAACGATCGGCGGGCCGCGAGGTTTCCAATAGCCCTACCGACAGTCGCCCGGCCATCACCGATCTCGCTCCGTCTGAAACCACTTCCCCCAGTCAACGCTTGATGCGCGACGAAGCCGCTGTCTACTTGGCCAATTGCCTTGAAGAATTGCCTGAAACTCAGCGCGAAGCACTACGGCTGCGCTACGTCGAAGGATTATCGCTCAAACAATTGGCCGCAGCGATGCACAAAAGCGAAATGGCCGTTGCGGGCCTTCTCAAACGCGGCCTGCAATCACTTCGCGAACGCATGGTTTCGGATAGTTCCTCCGGTGGTTTTCTGACCTAAGGCACCAGGACAATAAACGTCCCAGCGTTAACAGGCTCTGCTTTTGTGGTCACAGTCACATCGCCGGCATCTTTGCATGCGATCAACTTAATGAGTGGCACTATCTCTCCGAGAATGAAGTAAAGGGCCACTATTTCGTACTTAATTCTAAGACCATTTGCAATGTCGGCTCCGTTGGTCAACCACGCGATGAAGACACGCGTGCGTGCTACGTGATTTGGAACGGAGAAACCATTGAATTTCGGCGAATCCCCTACGATGCGGGCACCCCGGGTTACGTTTGGCTCGCTTGATGCTCGCCGCGCTCACCCGGGGCTAAACATGTGTCGCCACGCTGTGGCTGAACCATCGGGTCGGAAAATTGGTTGGTAGTGCTCGGGTTACGACTTCGAAGATCCTGGCCGCTGTCGATGCATGATTGCTCGGTAAGCATTGAGCACTACAACTCAGAAATGCATGAATATCAACCCCGTGCGAAATCTTACTAACCATATCACACTCGGCGGCCGCGGTGATTTCGGTCGACTAACCGTATCCCGACATTGCATTCCTTGGTAAAATCGCTACTTTGGGGGAGTTGTGATCGACGTCCATAGACTGGTTTTTAGAGGAAATTCGTCGCATGAAAACAACCTTTTTTGTCGCTCAAGCCTTGTGCATCTGCTCGCTTATTAGTTCAGTAGCTCACGCACAGGAGGGCGCCGGTCTAAGGCAACTGGGGGAACCGCTGGGCATTAAACTCGGATTCGAGATTAGCCCCGAGAATCTAGTCGAACAGAAGTTTTGCGATACGCTCAGACAAGAAGCAGCCGTCGGCACCATGACTACTTACTGGCAATTGCCAAATAGCGGCCTAGGCATCGATCGAGGTCGAAGCAGTAAGTCTAACAGTCAAGAAATATATGGAACGTACGATTTTATTCGACCCAAGTTGGTGGAGGCTTTCTGTATTGCAAATGGAATTGAGATTCATGGTCATACAGTTGTCTGGGCTCGGGATAGTTTCACGCCACCATGGGTACTCAACGTCAAAGGCAGCCAGGCAATCTCCCTACTTAGAAATCACGTTTCGGCAGTAGTCTCTAAATTCGAAGGGACTGTGCGCGTGTGGCATGTGGTGAACGAGGCTTTTGATTACGAGGGTAAACTGGTTGATTGTCACTGGAACCGCGTTCTGGGACTTCCTAGTCCTCAAGCCATTACGCCTCGCTATGTCAACATTGCGTTTCAAGCGGCAGCGAATGCAGATCCGGATGCCCGGCTGATCTATAACGATTATGGCCAAGAGGAATTGGATCCGAGGAAGTTTAACGCGATCATCCGCATGCTGGTAAACATGCGCATTCGAGGCATTCCCATTCATGGACTTGGTTGGCAATTGCACGTTACTGCATCCCAAGTGCTTGCTCCAGATTTTCCATTGGAAGCTCGATTGAATATGGTTGCGCAGCTCGGCTTTGAGAACTATATCACCGAACTTGACATTGTCATGGATGAAAGACGAGTCGATGGCTCGCTAACTCCCCCCAAGCCTGCTTATCTTCTCAAAGACCTCGCCCGACAGAGTGCGGCCTATCAAAAAGTCACCTCAATTTTCACACGAGCTGAAGGTTGCGCAGCGATGCAACTCTGGGGCGTATCTGACAAACAATCGTGGCTGGGAGCTGAGCGAAAGCCATTGATCTTTGACAAATATTTCCGCAAAAAGTCTGCTTATGATGCCGTAGCAGGCGTGTTATCGGGCGCGACGCCTTAGTACCATTTCCCAAAATCAGCGGACTGTGCTACCAAAACTTGGTAGATTCAGGTAAACCGTTACTTTGAACGCTGATGTAAACCCTCCGGCGGTAATAGCGAGATAGCAGACACGGAACAACCCCCTCTTCAAAAACTGAAACCAGGAGCCCTTTGGATGGCACGCGGAAAGACTTACGACAACGCCGCTCGAGCGATTGGCGATACACCTATGATTCGTATCAACCGGCTTATTCCTGCAGGGGGAGCTACAGTTTTTGCTAAATGCGAATTCTTCCAGCCGCTTAACAGCGTCAAAGATCGCATAGGCGTTTCCATGATCGAAGCCGGTGAACGCGATGGTAAAATCAACTCGGATACGCACATCATTGAGCCCACCAGTGGCAATACTGGCATTGCGCTGGCCTTCGTATGCGCGGCCAAAGGCTATCGTTTGACCCTCACCATGCCCGAATCGATGTCGGTCGAACGTCGAGCGCTGCTCCGCGGCATGGGAGCCAGTCTCGTGCTCACGCCAGCCGCTGAAGGGATGCGTGGCGCGATTGCGAAAGCGTATGAGATGGTTCAATTGGACCCAGTCGGCTTCATGCCTCAGCAGTTCGAGAACCCAGCCAACCCAGCTATCCACGAAGCGACTACAGGCCCCGAGATTTGGGAAGACAGCGCAGGCAACATTGATGCGATTGTAGCTGGCGTGGGAACTGGCGGTACGATTACCGGAGTCGCTCGTTACATCAAGAAATTGAATCCCAATTTCAAAGCGATCGCAGTGGAACCCAAACACAGCCCAGTGATCAGCGGCGGACAACCGGGCAAACATCGCATTCAAGGCATCGGCGCAGGCTTCGTGCCTAAAAATCTCGATACCTCGATTGTCGATGAAGTCATCAGCGTCGACGATGAAGATGCTTTTGAGTGGGGCAGGCGATTGGCTAAGCACGAAGGGATCGTGGCCGGCATTAGCAGCGGTGCCAATATGTGGGCCGCCGCGCAGGTTGCCGCTCGCCCAGAATTCAAGGGTAAACGCATCGTAACTATCATGTGCAGCCTGGGTGAACGTTACTTGTCGACGCCTCTGTTCGGTGATCTCGGAACCTAGTGCTTTGTCCAGA
>JAYVHC010000097.1:0-5507 GCA_043771575.1 Planctomycetia bacterium | reverse complement strand
GGATATCATCCTAGGAGCCCATAAACTGACCGCTGGCGAGGTCGCGGGGTTAATCTGGAGCACGACGCTTGACATGTGCCTGCGGACTGCTGGGGTGCTGTTCATCTTGGCCATCTTCGACTATGGATTTCAGTGGTGGAAGATCGAACAAGATCTGAGGATGACCGATGACGAAATGCGCGACGAGATGAAAATGATGAATGGCGACCCACAGATGGCAGCCCGCCGCCGCGCCTTTCAACGGCAGTTGATGATGAACCGCATTCAATCAACAGTTCCCAAAGCTGACGTTGTCATCACCAACCCAACTGAGTTGGCGATTGCCATTCAATTTGATCCGAAAACCATGCCCGCTCCCATCGTGTTGGCCAAAGGCGCTGGCGAAGTTGCGGCTAGAATTCGTAAGATTGCCTTGGAGCATGCTGTACCCATCGTTGAACGCAAACCCCTTGCGCAAGCACTCTACAAGACAGTTGAAATTGGCCAGATCGTTCCCGTGGATCAGTATAAAGCGGTCGCTGAGGTGCTGCGTTACGTTTATCAACTGCAAGGCAAGAAGATACCCGGCCTCGATCCGTAGTGGCGACAAGTATCGCCACTCCGCCGAGACTGCTCGAAACACCGTTTGTTCGCGAGCACTTTGCATCGATCGGTTAACTCTATTCCAACTCGTTCCCAAGCTCCAGCTTGGGAACGCACATTCCGGAAGCTCTGCTTCCGACACAGTTCCCGTTCAGATGTTCACCATGGCAAGGTGCAGCAAACGCAGCGCCCGCGAAGCTAAGCTTCGAGGACCGCGTTCCCAAGCTGGAGCTTGGGAACGAGAGTGACTTGACCCGCTCAATGAACTGCGGGTTTAGCTTTTGCGGCTGGCTTGGCAGCAGGAGCTTTTGAGGCGGGTTTCGACGAACTCGTTTCTTCTTTGGCGGGTTCGGTGTTTTTGGGCCGGAAATCGTTGATCGTTTCCGAGAGCAAAAACACTTCGACGCGAGAGTTCTTCGAAGGGTCTTGGTTCTTAGGGTCGAGCGCTAGCGGCTCATGGGGGCCCGCCACACTCAAACGCAATCGAACTGGATCAATTCTGTTCTCTTCTAAAAAATGCTGGACCGCCAAACATCGATTGAAAGACAGCTTGGCTAACGCATCGCTGTTCGAAGTTTCGTCCATTGTGGGCGTCACGTGGCCGCGAATATCGATCTTGTGCGGCAGCCCAACGAACTGCGGAATGACTTTCAACAGTCGTTCGCGGCCATCCGCATCCAGCTCGGCGGAACCGAGTGCAAAGATCACAATCGTGCCCGCCGTCGATCGATCTGGTTCACGAATCGTAACGAGTTTGGGTTGTTCCCAATTCTCTGCCTCGGGATCATCGTGCGGAACCTCGCGCGGATTGCTCCCATCAAATTTTTTTCCTGGATCTGTCTGGCCGGCTTTCGGCTTTGTCAGCGTTGGTTTGCGGCCTTTTTTAGAATTCAAGATCGTCTTTGCCCATGGATCCTGAAAGTATTCGGCGACCGCCTCTTTCTTTTCAGCATCCTGACCGACGAGCCACATCACCATGAAGAAGGCCATCATCGCGGTAACGAAGTCAGCGTAAGCAACTTTCCATGCACCACCTCCCTTACCTGCCATCTTCAAATCCTTTTACGAGTCGTCGTGGCCGAGGCTGCTAGCCCAAACACCTATCCAAAGAGACACAGGCTGGAAGCCTATGCCACTTGTTTCCATGTCGAGCGTCAGTCGCCAATCGAGTCTACTTCTTTGAACATCTCATCCAATTTTTCCGACGTTGGACGCACATCGGGTGGAAGTCCTCGTCGAGCGGCTTCGACGGCGACTTTGGGTGGCATGTCGTTCATGTACGAAGTCACTGCGAAGGCGACCGTTCGCAGGAAAATCGACTCGTTGACGCCCATGAATTCGAGCTTGCCCACTAGCGGCGCGATGAATCCGTAAGACAGGAGAATACCCAAGAAAGTACCTACCAGAGCTGCACCCACTTTTTCACCGATCTCAGCAGGTGGTCCGCTGATGTGCTCCATCGTGATCACGATACCCAGCACCGCCGCCACAATTCCGAAGCCTGGCAAACCGTCAGCAGTTTTCGCAAGTACTCCCATCGGCGCATGGTGAGCGTCTTCAGCGGCCTTGATTTCGAACTCGAGCAGCACCCCCATCTGTGCAGCGTTCACACTGCCGTCAACCATTGGCCCGAAAGCACCTTTGATAAAATCCGATGCATGGTGGTTATTTGCGATCAGGGGATAACGCTTGAACACGGGGCTATCATGCGGGTTGGCAATGTCCTGCTCGATCGCTAGCAACCCGTCGCGCCTCGCTTTTCGGAAAAGTTGATAAAGTAGCTTAAATAATTCCTCGTACATCGCCTTGGAGAAGGGATTACCTTTCACGGTTTGCAGTAGACCCGTCATGAGGTCTTTGAGCACATTCATCGGCGACATAACGATCATTGCGCCAAGAGCCGCTCCGCCGATAGTCACAATTTCTGATGGGTGGACGAGCGCGCCAAAGTGCCCACCCGCCATCGAGAATCCGCCTAAGACGGAACCGATTACGACTATAAAACCGACGATGGTCAGCATTGAAAAGCCCCGTTGCTCAATTGCCCCCAACGAGCGACACGGATCGCGACACTCGTTGGTCAATTCATCGTCGGCCGACTGCAGCAACTTCATACAAGCGGAAACTTGTGACGCACGAAGGCTCGCAGACGAGGCGGTTTAGACGCTCTATCCGGAGAGTCGGGGTTATAGGATCAAGAGGGGTAAGCTTCCAGCTTGCCAATTGAGGGTTAAGGCAAGCTGGAAGCTAACCCAACGGGCCAATTTTTGTCCGTTCATTATTTCTGAGAAACAAGTCAACTGCCGCAATCGGAAAAGCATTTTCAGCAAACAGCAAGTCACACCGTCGCGAAATCTTGCCAAAATCAAGGAATCTCATGGTAAGCATCCATTACCTCAAACCGTGGCACTAAAGTTGCTTTGGCTTCTTGCGTGCCAAGTTTGGCGCATGTTGTTCTAACCGGAAAATTCTCTGTTCATGGCAAGTCTTGACGTTGACCTCTTGCAAGTCTAGTATCTATCGCATGCGTTACTTCACGATCCAGCGTCAAGACTACATTACCATTGCTTGGTTTCTAACCGGGTTGATGGTAACGTGCAGTTTGCTGAGCGCGTGCCCAGACGTTACGAATTCGGCGGTTTGCGCCGAGGAACGAGCCCTGGAGAAGGACGATGATGATCGCGCCCACTCGATCCAACTTGATGTAGCGCTTCACTATCAGGTCGACGAACTCCCTACCTCTCAAACTTGGCACGCAGTCCAAGTTTTCTATCTTGTGCACACAATTGCGGCGATTCCGTCTGCAAATCTACAGCGCGGCCCTCCGTGTTGCTAACTTGCTAATTTTGCAACTTTCAAGCTGATCTCTTTGAACGCAGTGGAAGGCTGCATCTACCCTATTTGCTAGGCAGCTTGAAATCCCGCGTCGTTCGTAGTTAGAGAATCTATGCACGAACACGCATTTTACTAATTCAAAACGGCTCTAGCAGTAAATGATTCCATGTCTGAAATTCAACATCAGGTTCAGTCGTCGGGCGAGGTCACACCGGTAGGTAACCCTGCAGGTTTTGTGAAGTACTTTCGCTACGATTTTATATCGGGACTGCTCGTCTTTTTGATCGCGCTTCCACTGTGCTTGGGAATCTCGCTCGCATCAGGCTTTCCCGCGATCGCAGGCGTGTTTACTGCAATTGTGGGGTCCATTCTCACGATCTTCATGAGCAATTCGGAGCTAACGATCAAAGGCCCTGCGGCGGGTATGATCGTGATAGTGGTAGGCGCTGTCACTGCGTTTGGATACACGGGCGGTGTTGATCCGGTGGCCGATTTTCAGGCGTACCGTTTGACGCTCGCGGTGGCAGTCGTTGCCGGCCTAATTCAAATAATTTTTGGGATTGTTCGAGCCGGAGTCCTAGGTGATTTCTTCCCAACTGCCGTAGTGCATGGCATGCTGGCTGCAATAGGTGTCATCATCATGCTCAAGCAATTGCCGGTCGCGGTAGGTCAATCGGCAAAGGGTGACCCGCTTGAAATTCTCCGCGAGCTCCCTGAGAAGCTCTATCATTCAAACCCAGACATTGCCATCATCGGTATCGTAAGTCTCTGCATACTCTTTGGCCTTGGTTACTGGAAATCACGCACGAAAAACACCTTGATTAAGTCGATCCCAGCCCAGTTGCTCGTGTTGATCATCGCCATCCCCATGGGCCAATACTTTGACCTTTCGCATCAACATAGCTATTCGTTTTTGGGACACGACTACGACCTAGGCGAACAGTTCCTAGTAGCGGTTCCCACCAACCTGATCAGCGCCATGGCGTTCCCCGATTTATCTGCTTTGACTGAACCGAAGTACTTGTTGATTTCGCTACAGTGGATCGTAATGTTCTCATTGATTGGCTCGTTGGAATCGATGCTTAGCGCCAAAGCGATTGACATGATCGACCCCTGGAGGCGCAAAACAAATCTGAATCGCGATCTGGTTGCCGTCGGTATCGCAAACACAGTAGTCGCTTCGATTGGTGGCTTGCCGATGATTTCTGAGATCGTCCGTAGTAAGGCCAACATTGATAATGGAGCAAGAACGCGATTTGCGAACTTCTGGCATGGCGTGTTACTACTGGCGTTTGTGGCGCTATTACCCGGCCTTATCCATCGCGTGCCGCTGGCAGCGTTAGCTGCCATGCTGGTCTACACTGGCTTCCGTTTAGCTTCGCCGCTGGAGTTCATCAATGTGTACAAGACAGGCCCCGAACAACTAATCATATTTGTTTCGACCATGGTCGGTGTACTTGCCACGGACTTGCTGGTGGGTATTGCGATCGGGATTGCAGTAAAACTGTCGATCCATATGTACAACGGACTTCCCCTGTCCTCCATTTTTTTGCCCTACCTGGAAATTGAAGAGCTAGGCGAGAATACCGTATTAATCACTGCGAGTGGCTCCGCCGTCTTTTCTAACTTCATCCCGTTCCGACGCCAGATCGAACAGCTTGGACTTGTGGGACACAACAACGTAATCGTCGACTTATCGGCTACCAAACTGGTCGATCACAGCGTGATGGAAAAGCTCCATGAACTGCAGATAGATTTTGAGCAGAATCAGTTAACGCTGGAAGTTCGAGGACTGGATGCGCACAGACCCATGTCTGCGCATCCGATGGCATCGCGCAAGCAGGGCCTTACAGCGCTACGTCGCATTACGATCGTGACCGACCCTAAGCTTGAGGATCTAATCGTCGGGCGCGTCATAGAACTGGGAGCAAGCGGCTACACCGCGATGCCTTGTCGGGGACTTGGGCGAACGGGCTTGACCCAGACAGATCGTAAGCCTGTCGATCAAATTCGCCTGGAGATCATCACACAATCAGCCATCGCCGGACAAGTACTGAAGTATATCTCCGAAGAGATCGCGCCCAATTACC
>JAYVHC010000096.1:0-2614 GCA_043771575.1 Planctomycetia bacterium | reverse complement strand
TGCTCGATCTGCGGCAGCAAACAGCCGCTCCACATCAAACGAACCGGAATCACATACGCCGGTGGAAAGCGGCGATGGGCGTCGTGGTAGCTGTTCAGTGCGATACCAAGTTGATGAAAATTATTGGAACACTGCAGACGTCTGGCCGCTTCACGCGCCGCTTGAACTGCCGGTAAGAGCAAACCGACTAGAATCCCAATGATGGCAATCACCACCAGCAGTTCGACCAAAGTGAAGGCGGTATTTCGTTTGTTGTGCATGCTTTTACCGAATCTGCAAAGTGGCCCACAGTTAGCCAATCACCGCCTTCAAGTTGCGGAGTAAATTCGCGACGGACTAAAATCTAAAAACGGCGGCTAAAGCCCGTACTCCAACAAATCTAAGCCGGAAACCGCAAACGGCGGCGGCCGTGTTCCGAAACTGAATCGAACCGGCTTGCCGATCGCCAGCGACACATCGCCGGGCATTATACTTCCAATTGCGATTCGCTGTCCAATAACGCAAATAACGGCGCTGCGAAACCTATTCTAGCACGGAAGCACAAAAATGCTCAGTCGAAGTACTCGCTTCTCAGTCTTGCAGTTGATGTTTGCGACAGTCATCATGGCTGTCTGGAGCGTGGCGTTGTTCAACGATAACCCATGGTGGCGCGCGACCCTTGGCACAATCACGATGGCCATGATTCTGAATGCACTTTTGGCCGCGATCTTCACTCGAGGCGAGCGGTGGGCCTTTTCGCTTAGCTACTTTGTTGGCGCGTTATTCTTTTCGCTTGGCGTCTACACTTATGTAGCCTCCCTGCCCTATCTACTGACGCTCAAAGCGTTGGAGTTGGTCAAGTCGTACGCATCGAGTCCACCTAAAGACGAGAACTTCCTTATCGTTGCGGCTATCTTTTGGTTACAGATAACTTGTTACTCGTCCGGCATCGTCGGTCGAGCGTGGTATCGACGAACGCTTACCGAGAAGGCTAAGGCCTAAGCAACGAGAGGATCACTTGTGCATAAACGCGGTGCCCAAAGTCATTGGGATGATTGACGCCATTGCCCGTCTGGTCCCAATCGTGTTTCAATTCGAGAAAACCACTCCAAATCGTTGTCAGATCTGCCAATCCAATGCCAGGTCCACACAGTGATTCGAGCGCATCGCGATACTCGGGAAACACCTCATGCTTCAGTCGAATCCAATCGCGGTTTCCAAGCATCGAAGCGACCAAAATGAATTCACAATCTGGAATTTGTTTCCGGACCGCTTCAATGGTCTGCTGCGTCAACGATTTATAATCCGCAGCCGATCGACCGGCGGAGTCATTCATACCAAACGCCAGAATCACTAACTGAGGCTTCTCCGCAACTACCGCATCGACTTGAGTAAGTCCCCAAGCGGTGTCTTTACCACCCACCGAAAGGTTTTTCATAGTAACTTCGCAATCAAAGTGCGCCGCCAATCCAAGCCGCACCAGCTCTGGATAAGGCGGCTGATAGGGCGCTGTGTCATAGCCGCCCGAGGCATTCGCACCCGCCGAGATACTATCGCCCAGTGTTACAATTGAAAGCGGTTCGTGCTTGTTCAATCGTCGAGCGCTCAGCGGAAACGTTTTAGGGTTAAACTTGGCAACGGGCTTCTTCCAATCGTCTGCAGCATGGCGATAGCTGATGCAGGTTTGCATCGCGGCGTACTCCAACTTAGCACCAAACAAAATCTCCCCGTTGCCGTCGCGATGCGTCAACTCATACGGCTGTGACTTTGCGGGTCGCCGCAAATCCGCCGTCGTGTACGAGGCGATTCGCGAACCGGCCGGCAAGATAATCTCGCGCCGGTCAGCGCCTATTTGGTAGTCTTTCCCCGATTCGTACGATTCATCGCCAGCGGAGTTGTGAACTTGAATGACCTCCCGAATCGGAAACAGAACCTTGGCGCTGGCTTGCCCCGTCTTTTCATCCTTAATAAACAAAATGGACTCGCCTTCGACTACTCCGTTTGCCCAAAATGGTTGTAGTAATTCAGGTTTGTAACGCCATGTATGCTCGTCCGTCTGAGCTGCAATAGGATGGGAAATAACTAAAGTCAGTAAAATGGCTAGCTTGCTGGCTGGAGTAAAATCATTCTTCATGGCAAGAATCCAAGTTGAGTGCTGCGGTTCATGATTGGAAGCTTGCATTATCAATCAAAACGGATGGCGATGGAAGCGTTTGATCGTTTCCCAGATTTGTTCACTCGCTTGCGCTTCGTACGAGCGTCCGGTTTTTGTAATGAAAACCGGGTGCTAACGCACACCGGCTGATCCCTGTTTACCAATTTGACACAGCGCTAGTTAATTCTTCCGTTTCCATCCCGATAGGGATTACAGACATTAGCCGGGGGTCGCCGCGAAGCGACGCACCCCCGGGCAACGAATGGACAAGCAAATGACCCTGAAGGGGTCAAAGATCCTTCGATCCCTGTCAGGATCGGAACGCACTGCACGCATCTATTTCCGGTGGTGTCGGTCCGCTCAACCGCCGGCTATTGTCTGATATCCCTAATTGGACAGCGCCACATTGGTGCCAAACTCCGAGAAATACAAGCCCGAAGCGCCAGCGAGTGAATTGGCGCAAGTCATTCACTCGCTAAC
>JAYVHC010000095.1:0-4637 GCA_043771575.1 Planctomycetia bacterium | reverse complement strand
TTCAAACCCTCCTCAAGTAGGATCAAAAATCGCACCACTATGAAAAAGAACACCAGTGAATTAGGTGATTGTACGCTATTGGGTTTAGCGGAGATTATGCGACTGGCCTTTCAAGGTGACGATCTATCGCAACTTACGCACCACTTGCTCAACCGTATCCAGACCGACCCACAAGATTCAGCTGCATTGCTAGATCTTTCGGTTGTACTTCAGCTAAATGCGCAGCCCGCTTTGGCGCTCGAACTTCAAGCGGAAGCGTTAAAGCAGCAGCAGCATTTTCGACTCAGTTCAAATTCAGCGTTGGCGTCGCTGCGCGTGCTCGCCATCATGGGTCCCGGCGAAGTAATGGCCAACACTCCGATAGAATTTCTCGTTGAAAGATCGGAGGTAGCGCTAGAACTGCTTTACTTAGGTGAGGGAATTCCAGCCCCAGCCCAAATCCCGGAGCACGATATCGCTTTTGTTGCCATTTGTGAATCAGATCGAAGTCAATCTTTATTACAGCAACTTGACCAGGTCATGCAACATTGGCCACGCCCCTTCATCAACGCACCCGCAAGCATCGCTCGATTGAGCCGCAACGCTGTGAGCCAGTTACTCGCTTGCAGCCCAGGCCTCGTCGCAAGTAATGCACACCGGTTTACGCGCGCTGAGTTAAGCGACTTGGCCACGAGCGATCGATTCCCGTTGATCGCACGCCCCGTGAATTCACACGCTGGACATGGCCTTGCCAAACTCGATAATCCCTCCGACCTAGCGAAATACTTGATCGCTCAATCGCAGGCTGAGTTCTATATCGCGCCCTTTATCGACTATCGCGGCGATGACGGCTGGTTTCGAAAGTACCGTGTGGTGGTGATTGACGGCCAACCCTTGGCTGCCCACATGGCTATTTCGCGAAATTGGATGGTACATTACCTGAACGCTGACATGTTGCAGAATGGAAAAAATCGAGCCGAAGAGGCCCATTTCATGCAAACTTTTGACACAGATTTCGGGCTAAAGCATCGCGCTGCGTTCGAAGAGATCGATCGGCGAATGCAACTCGAATATTACTCAATGGACTGCGCGGAAACGCGCGACGGACGCCTACTCGTGTTTGAAGTGGACAGTGGAGCCGTAGTGCATTCGATGGACCCGGTCGATATCTTTCCGTACAAGGCTCCGCAGATGGTTCGCATTTTTGCAGTCTTTGAGCAAATGCTCAATCGCCGTGTGCAGCCATCGAACAGCCGTCGAGCAGCTTAAAAAAGCTACTCGGACTGTGCGTCAACCCTGGTCGATTCTACTTCCGCCGAAACAATTCCAAGCTTCATATGGGGCGCATGAGCCTGCGAGCGCGGTAGGAACGAATGACTTGAAACAAGTGTTACGATGCGTCCCGACTGGACACATTCGCCACGTTGATTGAGCAATCGTCGATACCACAGTACCTCGCCGCTGCGACGACCTCGCGGCGTTATCTTCTCGACTTGCGTCACGACATGGAGTGTGTCGCCTGTGAACACCGGACGATGAAATTGCCAATCCTCGATGCGCACCAAAGCCAGTGTTCGGACGCGGGGGCATGTGCTACTTAAACCCGCCATGTAGGACAGCCCTAACAAACCATGGGCGATCGGTTTACCATAGGGAGTCTGAGCCGCGTGTTCGTGGTCGACATGGAGAGGGTCGTAATCGCCGGTCATCCCAGCGAATCCCACAATGTCGCATTCCGTCACTGTGCGTGCAAAACTGGTCCAACTCGCGCCGGGCTTCAAGTCTTCTAGATACAAACTTTCCGTCATCCAAAATCCTTTCAGGCTAAGAAGCCTTTCACGATCGCGCACAACTACCAGAATGTGGCGGCTCTGAAAGATATCGCCAAACTCCTCTCATCTCAAGGATGCACTGCCAAAAGGCAGGTATTATTGCGGCAATATCTTCCCGCAGTCGCAAAAAAACAAACAATCGGAATAGTTTGAAGTCGCCTGAGTGCGGCACGCACAGGTGAAATTGTCCTATTTCGTTAGCGTTAGCAGAAGCGTCACGCTGGCTTGTACTAATGAGCGTAGAATTGAGGTAGCAAAAGTAGCTCAAGAGCCGTATATTCTCTAAGTGTTCAATTCGACCTGACCGTTCGGCTTTAGCAATTTATTTGGCAAGCAAACGGCCTGCAAGCAGTTCTTTCCTCATTTTTCTAACTCTCTAGATCGTTGGAGTCGCTGGGTTATGGCGGACGAGAAGAAACTAAGCCCTGTTGAAGATATCAAGGCCGAAAGCCGCTTTCTTCGCGGTTCAATTGCCGAAGATCTAGCCGACAGTGAATCCGACCAGTTTGCCAAACCGAACACGCAGCTGTTGAAATTCCATGGCACTTATCAGCAAGATAACCGCGACTGTCGTGTTAAACAGGGAGGGGAGGGAAAGTCATCTAAGGCTTTTAGCATGATGACTCGCACTCGCATCCCCGGGGGCCGATTAACAGCTGCTCAGTTAATTGAGCACCTTGATTTATGCGACGAATTGGGCAACGCGACGCTGAAATGCACGACTCGACAAGCCCTCCAATTGCACGGAATTCTCAAGAGTGACTTGCGCGAGACTATTAAACGCATCAACGAAGTCAATTTGAGCACTTTGGCGGCTTGCGGAGATGTGAATCGAAACGTCATGTGCTGTCCTGCACCCATTAAAGACAGCGTTCACAACGATATGCAACAATTGTGCGAGGCGTTGAAAGACCACCTCGCGCCCCAGTCGAGAGCTTATTTTGAATTATGGCTTAAGGACGAAAGCACCGGCGAGGAAACCCTCGTCGCTGGGGGCGAACCGGAACATGAGCCGATTTACGGGCCAACCTACCTTCCGCGCAAATTCAAAGTTGCTATTGCCTTGCCTGAGGATAACTGTGTTGACATTTACACCAACGACCTGGGCTTCTTGGCTGTGGTTCGCGACGGCAAGATCATCGGCTACAACGTGCTAGTGGGCGGCGGCCTTGGAACCACTCCCAGCGCTAAGAAAACATTTCCGGCGCTCGCCAAGCGAATGGCATTTGTAACGCCTGATCAGGCCTGCAAAGTCGCCGAAGCGGTTGTCAAAGTTCAACGCGACAACGGCAATCGTGAAGATCGCAAAGTGGCTCGCATGAAGTACTTGATCGCCGACCGCGGTATCGAGTGGTTCCGCGCCGAGGTTGAAAAGTACTTTGGTTCAAAACTGCCCGATTGCACCGAAGACGACGTATATGGCTTTGACGACCACATGGGCTGGGCTGAGCAGGGGGATGGCAAATGGTTTTACGGTTGGAACGTCGAGAACGGTCGCTTGTACGATAGCGAAGATCGCCGCTGGAAATCTGCACTGCGTGAGATTTGTGCCACGTTGAATCCAGGTATTCGTCTAACGGCTCATCAAAGCATTCTGTTCACCGACATCAAGCCAGAGGACAAGTCACAACTTGAATCGTTGATACACAAGCATGGATTGCCGTTGAGCGAAGAGATTTCGACCGTTCGCCGCTGGTCGATGGCATGCGTCGCGCTGCCAACCTGTGGCTTGGCGGTTACTGAAAGCGAGCGCGTCTTGCCCGCTATGATGGATCAGTTTGAAGTCGAACTTGCACGCCTCGGATTGGACAGCGAGAGATTCACGGTTCGTATGACCGGTTGTCCCAATGGTTGCGCTCGACCCTACAACGCCGACATCGGTTTGGTCGGCAAGACAAAGAACAAGTACACCGTCTTCGTGGGCGGGCAATTACTGGGCAAACGCTTGGCATTCATTCACAAAGACGGAGTCTCACTGGAAGATATCGTGCCAACTTTGGTTCCCTTGTTTATTGCTTTCAAGCAGCATCGCCAGAGTGCCTCGGAAACGTTTGGCGATTTCTGCGACCGCGTTGGCAACGAGCAACTGGTAATTTGGTCCACTGAATACGCTCCTACCGTGTAGGTTGGGTTGAGGAACGAAACCCACCACCCTGTCCCCCCCGCGCGCGTCCATCACCTCACCAACCTAGACCGTTGCCCAGTGTAGGCCGAAGTGTGTGCCCGTTAGTTTAGCACTTCTAATTCATCGAATTGCGAATCAATGTGGCGAGGGATTACTCCTTTGGGTACTGCACAACAACTAATTTCAAAAGTCAAGCAATTTTGTTGACAATCGAATTCGCAATTGCTACGTTGAGGAATGAGCTTGTCCTGGACGGGAGAACTTATCGCTGGTTCTCAACACCCGTTCAGCTCTTTTTACCTTTCATCTCGAAGCGACTCTGAACGAATCAGCAGTCTTGCCGTTTGTCGTTCGGATTCCAGTCATAGGCTCGTCTTTCCGTTTCGATACACTCGTTCAAGTCCACCTCTTCTCCTAAGGACTCGATGATGCGTTCGTTTGCGAATCTATTTCGGCACTCACTCACTCACTCACTCACTCACTCGCGGCGGGTCTTGCGATTGGCGCAACGCTTAGTGATTATGTTTCAGCTCGTCGCAAGACGCACAGGACTATCACTCGGCGGCGGTTCGGGGCAATCCTTATCGAAACTTTGGAACCCCGGCACCTCATGGCGGCGGTTCCCGTCGCCCGAGACGATGCGGCGTTCTATACGAATGTTGGAACGGATCTGGTTGTCACGACTTCATCCAGCCCAGCGG